>JAIOXO010000002.1 GCA_022396035.1 Actinomycetes bacterium
TTTTTAAGAGATTTATTAATATAATTGAAAATTTTAAATAGGAAGATTTTATGCCTAAAAGGAAAGACTTAAAAAAGATTTTAATAATAGGCTCGGGACCCATAATAATAGGGCAGGCTTGTGAGTTTGACTATTCGGGAACCCAGGGCTGTAAGGTATTAAAAGACGAAGGTTATGAAGTAATACTGGTAAACAGCAATCCTGCTACTATTATGACTGATCCTGAATTTGCGGATAAAACCTATATTGAGCCGCTTACCCCGGAATTTGTGGAAAAAGTTATAATAAAAGAAAGGCCGGATGCACTGCTGTCAACCCTGGGGGGCCAGACCGGGCTAAATATTGCAGTAAGCCTGGAGGAAGCAGGGGTGCTTAAGAAATATGGAGTGGAACTTCTGGGTGCCAATGTGGATGTTATAAACAAGGCTGAAGACAGGGCTTTGTTTAAGCAGGCCATGAGAGATATCGGCTTATATGTTCCACCCAGCGAATATGCTCACAGTCTTGAAGAAGCCCTGGGGTTTAGCGAAAAGCTTAAATTTCCCCTGGTAGTGAGGCCCAGTTTCACTCTGGGCGGCCTGGGGGGTGGAGTTGCTTTCAATAAAGAAGAATTTACGGAAACGGTTTTAAGGGGCCTGGATCTTTCACCCATTGGCAGGGTTTTAATTGAAAAATCGGTGGCGGGCTGGAAAGAGTTCGAACTGGAGGTAATGAGGGACAAAGCGGATAATGTAGTGATTGTATGCTCCATAGAAAATTTTGATCCCATGGGGGTACATACCGGAGACAGCATAACCGTTGCTCCTGCGCAAACCCTTACCGACCAGGAATACCAGAATATGCGTAATGCGGCATTAAGGATTATCAGGGAAATTGGGGTAGAGACCGGGGGGTCTAATATTCAGTTTGCTATAAATCCGGAAAATGGCCAGATGGCAGTAATTGAAATGAATCCCAGGGTATCAAGAAGCAGTGCACTGGCCAGTAAGGCCACCGGGTTTCCTATTGCCAAGATAGCCACCAAGCTGGCCATTGGCTATAATCTGGATGAGATACCTAATGATATTACCAAAAAAACACCTGCCTGTTTTGAGCCGTCAATAGATTATGTGGTTGTAAAATTTCCCCGGTGGGCTTTTGAAAAGTTCCCGGGTACAGACCCCACGCTAACCACCAGGATGAAATCAGTGGGTGAAGCAATGGCCATAGGCAGGACCTTTAAGCAGGCTTTGCAGAAAGCTATACGTTCGCTGGAAATAGACCGTTATGGCCTGGGCGCTGATGGATATGATCATATAAAGCAGGAGATGCTTTTCAAAAAACTCTCTGTGCCTAATCAGGATAGAGTTTTTTATATAAAACTTGCATTTGAGATGGGCAAGACCGTAGAACAGATTTATGAATATACCAAAATAGACCCTTGGTTTTTATACAATATAAAGCAACTGGTGGAATTCGAAAAAAAGTTTTCTAATCGTAATCTGGCCAGCCTGAGCAGACAGGATTTGCTGGAAGCAAAAAGGCTGGGGTATTCAGATATCCAAATTGCACATATGTGTAACAGTTCCCAGGAAAAAGTAAGAAAGCTTAGAAAGAAGCTGGACCTGGTTGCAACCTTTAAAACCGTAGATACCTGTGCTGCTGAGTTTGAGGCTTATACCCCTTACTATTATTCTACTTATGAATCTGAGGATGAAGTAAAACCTTCAGATAAAGATAAAATAGTAATACTGGGCAGCGGACCCAACCGGATAGGACAGGGAATAGAATTTGACTACTGCTGCGTTCATGCTTCATTTGCCCTGCACCAGGATGGCTATGAAACCATAATGGTAAACTGCAATCCAGAAACGGTGAGTACCGATTATGATACTTCGGACCGGTTGTATTTCGAACCTTTAACTTTTGAAGATGTAATGAACATCATAGAAGCAGAGAAACCGATAGGGGTAATAGTGCAGTTTGGCGGTCAGACTCCCTTGAAATTAGCCCAGCAGCTGCAAAATGAAGGTGTAAACATACTGGGTACTTCTCCGGACAGCATAGATCTGGCCGAAGACAGGCAAAGGTTTGGGGCTATGCTTTCAGAGATGGGTATTCCTCAGCCCGATAATGGCACGGCCTTAAACATAGACCAGGCTATAGAAATTGCCAATCGGATCGGTTATCCGGTACTGGTTAGGCCTTCCTATGTACTGGGAGGCAGGGCTATGAGTATAGTTTATGATCAGGATTCCCTTAAAAATTATGTACGGGATGCTGCCCTGGTGTCACCGGACAGGCCCATACTCATAGACAAATTCCTGGAAAGAGCAATTGAAATAGATGTGGATGCAGTGTTTGACGGTGAAGAAATATTTATCGGGGGAATAATGGAGCACATCGAAGAGGCAGGGATACATTCAGGAGACAGCGCCTGTGTTATCCCGCCTTTTACCCTGGATTCCAAAACTCTTGATACCCTGAGAAAATATACCTACCAGATAGCAGAAAAACTGAAAGTAAGGGGTCTTATTAATATCCAGTATGCCATAAAGAATTCAAAGGTTTTTGTTCTGGAAGCTAACCCCAGGGCTTCGAGAACCATACCCTTTATAAGCAAGTCAATTAATATTCCTTTAGCCAAGATAGCATCCAGGGTAATGACTGGAAAAAAATTAAAGGCTCAGGATTTTGAAAGGAAAGATTCTACCAAATTAAATTATTTCAGCATCAAAGAAGCAGTAATGCCTTTTAACCGTTTTCCTGGCATTGATACCATTTTGGGGCCGGAGATGAAATCAACAGGAGAGGTTATGGGAATAGACCCCAACTTTGGTATAGCTTTTGCCAAGTCCCAGATTGCTACCAACCAGAAATTTCCTGTACAGGGCACTGTGTTTATAAGCGTAAGTGACCGGGACAAGCAGCAAATAGAGGATATTGCCAGGGGATTTATGGATCTGGGTTTTAAAATAATTACCACCAAGGGAACCGGGGAATTTTTGGAAGGCAAGTCCATAAAATGTGATTCAGTGCTTAAAATAAGGGAAGGCAGGCCCAATGTTCTGGATCTTATTAAAAACGGGGATGTAGACCTTATAATAAACACACCCGAAGGAAGCACTGCCAGGAGCGATGGTTATTATTTAAGGACGGCAGCAGTACTGCACAATGTAACTTCCATAACCACCATATCCGGTGCTTCGGCAGTAATGCAGGGAATAAAGGAATTAAGATCAAACGTTAATGTAAAAGTTAAAGCTATTCAGGACTATAAATGAAATCTGTAAGCGGGGAAGTTGTAAATAATAGAAGGCTGGGTGATGATCTGTTTAAAATTGACATTTTTTCACCCTATGTATGCAGGAATGCAGGGCTGGGCCAGTTTATAAATATAAAATGTTCAGAACCTGGACAGCATGATCCTTTATTGCGACGGCCCTTCAGCATTTATGATATAGAGCAGTCCTTTAATGTAATAACTGTTCTTTATCAGTTAAGGGGCAAGGGAACCAAATATCTGTCCGGCCTGGTCAAAGGCGATGTAATAGATTTTTCCGGCCCCCTGGGACAGCCCATAGAGATAAGCAGCGACAGGGTACTGCTTATAGGGGGAGGCATAGGTATTGCTCCCCTGTTTTTTATTGCCAGTAAATGTATTGCTGAGTCAAGAAAAGTCCGCATTCTTGCGGGCTTTAAGGATGACAGTTTCAGATTGATAGAAAGAGACATAATGAGGCTTAATATTGATTACAGCATATACTGCGAAAAGGACCACTGGGCCAATCCCGGCCAGGTGGTGGAAGGTTTAGCTGATATACAGAAATACAGTGAATATGATACCTACTGTTGTGGACCCAGGCCCATGCTGAAAGTACTGCAGAACAAGTTATCAGAGCATAGAGGAAAAACAGTGGCTATTCTGGAAGAATGGATGGCCTGCGGGGTAGGGGTTTGCGCAGGGTGTGCGGTAAAAATAAGGCAGGATATGAACGGATATGTCTATAAAAAAGTGTGCAGCGATGGTCCCGCATTCAACCTCAGGGAGGTAATTTTTGACTGATTATTTTGTTCCCGGTCTGGCAGTAGAGCTGGGAGACTTGAAACTAAAGAATCCGGTAATTACCTGCTCGGGTACTTTTGGATCCGGTATAGAATATGCCAACTTTTATGATCCTTCCATACTGGGTGCAGTTACCACCAAAAGTTTTTCGCTTTCGCCCAGGCAGGGCAACCCTCCTCCCAGAATTTTTGAGACCGCAGGGGGGATATTAAATTCAATAGGACTTCAGAATCCTGGAATTGATAAGTTTATAAGTTATGACCTGCCTCTGATAAAAAAGTTAAATATCAATGCTATATTAAGCATATTTGGTGAAACTATTGCAGAATTTGAGCAGATTGCTGGCCGGATCCTGGATGTAGCCGACCAGATAGGGGGAGTGGAACTTAATCTCTCCTGCCCCAATGTAGATAAGGGAGGAATGGCTTTCTGCAGCTGCCCTGAAGATATAAGAGAAATCGCATCTAGGGTCAAGCAAATATTAAATAGACCCGTAATAGTTAAACTAAGCCCCAATGTAGGACAATTAAAGCATCAGGCCCTGGCGGCTAAACAGGGAGGAGCCGATGCGGTTTCGCTTATTAACACTCTGGTGGGAACCGCGTTTGACATAGAAACTTTTAAGCCCCGGCTGGGCAATGTGACCGGTGGGCTTTCCGGACCGGCCATAAAGCCTATAGCTCTGGCCAAGGTGCTTGAGATTGCCAGGGAAGAAATAATTCCGGTAATAGGGATGGGTGGAATATTTGATTACCGGGATGCTTTGGAATTTATGGTAGCTGGAGCTGCTGCGGTAGGGATAGGTACGGTTAATTTTATAGATTATAATGCGGGGAAAAAAATAATTAATGGCATGACTGATTATCTGAATAGCAAAAACATAGACCATATTGGAAAAATAATAGGAAGGGCTTTTAAATGAAGCGAAAAGAACTGAAGCCTGAAGACCGCCTTATAGTAAGTATTGATGTTTCTACCAGGCAGCAGACTATTTCTGTCTGCCAGAATATAGCCAACCGGGTGAGCACAGTGAAGATAGGGCTGGAGCTTATATACAGCCAGGGGCTGGGCATACTGGATACGGTTAAGAGTTTTGGCTACAACATAATGCTGGATTCAAAATTATTAGACATACCCAATACAGTATCCGGAGCCTGCAGGGCCATTGCTCAAATCAAACCGTTTGCAGTTACTGCACATACCCTTGGCGGCCCCCGGATGATCTCTGATGCCAAAGCCGCATTAGAGGATGCTTCCAGGGAAGATGACCAGATTGCCCCTATGTTGTTTGGGGTAACCGTGCTTACCAGTCTGGATGACAGGGACCTGGGGCAAATGGGTATAGATAAAAGCTATATGGAAATGGTAGATTCTCTGGTGAAGATGTCCCTGAATGCAGGGATAGACGGAATAGTATGCTCTCCCAGAGAAGCTGCAGGCCTCAGGAAAAAATTTGGGGATGATTTTTACCTTATTACCCCGGGGATAAGGCTGGCTCAGGACGAAAAAGGTGACCAGAAAAGAATAAGCACTCCCGGGCAAGCGATAGCGGATGGAGCAGATTTCTTAGTGGTAGGCCGTTCCATAACCACCAAAGATGATGTATCATCAGCTATAGACTTATTTTTACAAGAAATAGAAAGGGCACTGTAATATGTTAAAGATAGTAAGCCAGAATAAGAATCTGGATATAATGGGGATGTTCAAGCAGACGGGAGCCATTCTGGAGGGCCATTTCAAGCTTACCTCAGGCTATCACAGCCAGTATTATCTGCAATGCGCCAGGTTGTTAAAACACCCCGATCTCACTAAAAAATTGGCAGAAGAAACCAGTAATATGCTTTCTGAATTAATTGATACAGGTGATGTGGATTTAATAGTTTCACCGGCAATAGGAGGAATATTCTACGGATATATGATAGCTTACAGCATGGGTACAGAGATGATTTTCACGGAAAGAAAATCGGATCAGATGGAGCTGAGAAGAGGCTTTGATATAAAAAAAGGCCAGAAGATTGTGGTGGCTGAGGATGTAGTTACCACCGGAGGTTCAGTTAAGGAAGTAATTGATATATGCCACAAAAAAGAAGCCGAGGTTATGGCAGTAGTATCCATAGTAGACCGCTCCCAGGAAGCAGACTTTGGTCTTCCGTACCGTTCTCTTATAAGCTTAAATATTGAAAAATTTTCACCTCAGGATTGCCCCCTGTGTAAAGCTGGTGTTAAAATGGATATTCCAGGCAGTAGAAAATAGGGTAGCTATCTGCTAGGTTCACTTTTATTATTTAATGCATGAAAGATTTTTGATATGCCTGTAAATAACCTGGATAGTGAAGTAAGGCGTAAAGGCTTAATAAAAGCCAGAGAAATCAGAAAAAAGAGGTCAGACTTAAAAAAGGCTTTAAAATCAGAGAAGATCAGCCTGAAATCTGTATTTCAGGATAAGGATTTTTTTGAACAGGTTGTAGGAAATATGAAAGCCATAGAATTGGTTAGTGCACTTCCGGGCATAGGAAGAGTAAGGGCAGAAAGTATATTAACTGAAGAGCTAAAAATAAGCCTATCCAAGAAAATTGGCGGCCTGGGCAAAAACCAGAAACAAAGATTTTATAATTATTTTAGAATTAGAGATTAATGGCGGACCAGGGTAAAATATTTGTCATTTCCGGACCTTCAGGAGCTGGTAAAAGCAGCCTTATCAGGGATGCTTTAAAAGATATGAAAGGATTTGTTAAATCCTTATCAGTGACTACCAGGCCTATGAGAAAGAATGAAAAAAAGAATAAGCATTACCGTTTTATTTCTGAACCCCAGTTTCAGAGCCTGATTGAAGAAGACAAATTGCTGGAATGGGCTGATTACTGCGGTTATCTTTATGGAACTCCAGTAGATTTTGTCATAGAAAAAATCAAACAGGGTATCAATGTCATACTGGAAATAGAAGTAAAGGGAGCCATGAAGGTAAAGAAAAAAATAAGTGACGCCTATATGATCTTTATTACTACTACCAGTGTGGAGGAGCTAGAAAGAAGATTACTGGGTAGAAATACAGATGACAGGTCACAGATAGAAAAAAGGATTGAAGTCGCCGAAGAAGAATTAAAGTATACCAAATACTATGATTGCATAATTGTAAATAACAATTATAATGAAACTTTACTAAATTTAAAGGCAGTATTAAACCAAGAAAAAGGAGGAAAGCATTTTGACTGAGGTACCTTATATCGATACTTATATTAAAAAATTAGATAATAAATATAATCTATGTATAGCGGTTGCTAAACGGGCCAGGGAGCTGGGCAGCTATATGTCTGCCAAGAGGAATATGGAAAGAGTAAACGTGGTTCCGCCTCTGGTGGATATAGACTCCAGGGACCCTTTAGAGATTGCTTTGAATGAAATAAAAGAGGGGGTTGTCAGCTATATAAGAACTGACAAGTAATTCATGACTTCAGTATTTGAAGGAAAAAAAATTGTTCTTGGTGTTACCGGGTCCATAGCTGCTTATAAAGCGGCTCAGGTTTGCAGCCATCTGGTAAAGATGGGAGCCACAGTATATCCTGTCATGACGCCAAATGCGCTTAATTTTTTAGGTATTTCTACCTTAAACGCTTTAAGCGGCAATGAAACCATATATGATCAGTTCAGAGATAGAAAAACCGACCATATTTCTCTAGCCCACAGTGCGGATGCGATGATAATTGCACCGGCTACCGCCAATACCATTTCCAAATTGGCCATGGGCATATGTGATAATTTCTTAACTACTACCGCACTTGCCGCCACTTGCCCGGTGCTAATAGCGCCGGCCATGAATGAAAGCATGTACACACAGCAGTCATTACAGGAGAATATCCGGAAGCTTGAATCATGGGGTAAGTTCTTTTTTGCTGGGCCGGCTGAAGGAAGACTGGCCTGCGGGGAAGAAGGAAAAGGTAAAATGGTAGAGCCGGATAAAATTCTGGACAGCCTGTTAGAAGTTCTATCCTTTTCCCGGCAATTAATGGACAAAACGGTATTGGTGACAGCCGGGGGAACCAGAGAATATATTGATTCGGTAAGATATATTTCCAATGCTTCCAGCGGTAAAATGGGCCATGCGCTGGCCCGGGAAGCAAAATTAAGGGGAGCAAAACGGGTTATATTGATAACATCCGCCCGGAACCTTAACCGTCCGTTCGGGGTGGAGACTATAGGGGTAGAAAGTTCTATGCAGATGAGGGATAAAGTGCTGGAATTTTATAGTAAAGCCGATGTAACTATCATGGCTGCAGCGGTCAGTGATATTATTCCCGGGCAGAGATTTGACTACAAGTTAAAGAAAAAAGATGATATATTATCCCAATTGAGTTTCAAGTTAAACCAGAATATTTTGCAGCTGCTTGCCCGGGAAAAGAAACAGGGCCAGGTGCTGATAGGTTTTGCGGCAGAGACCGAACTGACCGAACAAAATATGCTGGAGAAATTCAAGGACGGCAACATAGATATGATTGTGGCTAATGATATTTCCAAACAAGGCATGGGTATCGGCAGTGACTATAACCAGGTAATCCTGGTAAGTCCTGACGGCAGCCGCACATTAGTAGAGAAGGCTAAAAAAAATATAATAGCCAGAAAAATATGGGCGAATATAATTGATAATTATTTATAGAAAGAAAAGAATTTAACAGGGGGCACAAATGTCAAAGAAGGGTTCATACTTATTTACGTCAGAATCAGTAACCGAAGGCCATCCGGACAAAATGGCTGACCAGATATCAGATGCTATATTGGATTCAATAATAGTTGATGATCCCAAATGCAGGACTGCTATTGAAACCTTACTTAAAACCGGGCTGGTAGTGGTTGCCGGCGAGGTTACCACTGAAACTTATGTGGAAATTCCAGATATAGTAAGGACAACTATTAAGGATATCGGGTATACCCGTGCTAAATATGGATTTGATTATGAGACCTGCGGAGTGATTGTATCCATAGGAAGACAATCTACCAATATAGCCCAGGGAGTAAATAAGGCCTATGAAGCCAGACTGGGTAACGGTTATGAAGATGAAATTGATTATCAGGGAGCAGGAGACCAGGGTATGATGTTTGGTTATGCCTGTAATGAAACCGAAGAATATATGCCTTTGCCAATAATGCTGGCCCATAAGCTTTCCCACCGGCTTTCTGAAGTAAGGAAAGCGGGTATACTGCCATATCTTAGACCTGATGGCAAATCACAGGTAACGGTAAGGTATGAAGATGGCAAACCGGTCAGTGTGGACACCATTGTGCTCTCCAGCCAGCATGCTCCAAATATTGATACTGATACCCAGATTAAACCTGATTTTAAGGAATTTGTGGTTAAGCCCATAATACCAGAAGACTTACTGGCAAAAGATTATCAGCTGCTGGTTAACCCAACAGGCGAGTTTACCATTGGAGGTCCCATGGGTGACACCGGACTTACCGGAAGGAAAATCATTGTGGACACCTATGGCGGAGTAGCCAGGCACGGAGGCGGAGCTTTTTCCGGTAAGGATCCTTCCAAAGTTGACCGTTCTGCAACCTATGCAGCCAGGTATGTAGCCAAGAACTTAGTGGCGGCAGGGGTAGCAGAAAAACTGGAAATCGAAGTGGCCTATGCTATAGGAAAATCCCATCCGGTCTCCTTGATGGTGGAAACCTTTGGTACGGAAAAGGTGGATGTATCCAAAATAGAGAAGGCAGTCAGAGAGATATTTGATTTAAGGCCGGGAGCTATTGTCAGGGATCTTGATCTGTTGAGGCCAATCTATAAGAAAACAGCAGCTTACGGCCATTTCGGCAGGCACGACCGTGACTTTACCTGGGAAAAACTGGATAAGGTTGATGATATTAAAAGCATGCTGGGATTAAAATAAAGTACCTAGTGTCAATATATGGTTAACAAACACCAATATGCTGAAGTCATATTAGGGATAAAAGCCCTGGATATCGATCACCCTTTTGACTATGAAGTACCTGAAAATTTAGATGACCTGGATATTGGAGCAGTGGTTATGGTTCCTTTCCAGTCCAGGCTGGAGATTGGTTACATCGTCAGATTAAAGAGCCATAGCCGCCTGAAATCAAGTCAGCTGAAACCAATCCATAGCCTTATAGCATCTGCTCCGGTATTTGATAAATTCAGAATCAAACTCATATACTGGATGTCCTTTTATTACCTGCAGCCTCTGGCCAGTGTGGCCCAGCTGTTTACACCACCCGGCAAGGAGCCAAAGATAGAAAAAATATGGAAGGCGGTAAGGGCAGACCGTAAATTGGATCAGCTAAAAGTTAGCTTTCCACTGCCTGACAGGCAGCTACAGGATAACCCCGGTTTAAAAGAAGAAATCCTGAGATACCAAAGACAGGGCTTAATAACCCAGGGTTACCGGTTAATTAAACCATCTGTAGGTTTCAAATACAGGCAGATGGTATCTTTGAATAATGAAGGTTTATTTAAATTTAAAAAGTCTTCTACCTATAAAAGAAGTCATGCCCAGAAGAGAATAATACAGTTACTGCAGCAAAGGGGCAAAAGCAGTAAAGAAGACTTAATCAAAAAATCAAACTCCGGCTATACCAGCCTTAAGGCTTTACAGAACAAGGGTGTGGTGAATATAGAAGAAGAAAGGGTTAAAAGGAATTTTAAGTATGATGAGGAGAACCAGGCCAGCCCTGATGTGACTTTAAATATTTATCAGAAGCAATGTCTTCAGTCTGTATCTTCTGCCCTAAAGGCTAACCAGTTTAAGGCATTTTTGGTGGAAGGAGTAGCCGGCAGCGGCAAAACCAAAGTTTATATTGAAGCCTGCAAACAGGTTATAGAGAAGGGTAGAAAAGCCCTGGTTCTTACTCCGGAAATATCCTTAACCCCGCAACTATTTGCAAGGTTTACCCAGGAATTTGGAGAAGAAGTATGTGTTTATCATTCTAATATGAGCCAGGCAGAGCGCTACGAAAGGTGGATGGAAGTAGCAGAAGGAAAAAACAAGATAGTGGTGGGCACCAGATCCGCAATATTTCTACCGTTTAAAGACTTAGGTATAATAGTAGTGGACGAAGAGCATGACCCCTCCTATAAAGAGAATTCCAAGGTAAGGTACAATCTTGGGGATGTAGCCCTGAGACTGGGAAGGATTCTAAACATACCGGTGGTTTTTGGAAGCGCCACCCCTTCTGTAGTGATAAGGTATAAGGCTGAAACCGAAAGTGATTTTGAGCTGCTGAAGATGCCGGAAAAAGCTACCAGGTCCAGGGATATACTGAAGGAGGTTATTGATTTAAAAAAGGTAAATTCTGCCAGCCAGAGCCATATTATTACCAATAGGCTGCATCAGGCTATTAAGGAACATTTAGATAAACAGAATAAGGTTATAATTTTTATAAATAAAAGAGGCTACAGCAATTTTTTAATCTGCAACTCCTGCGGGCATGTACTGAAATGTCCTGCCTGCAACCTGGCTCTAAAATACCATATTACAGACAATGTTTTACGATGCCATCATTGCGGCAGAGAGTTTGGTTACAGCCCCAACTGCAGCCAATGCGGTCAAAAGAATATACTGTTAAAAGGTACAGGGATACAAAGAGTGGAGAGGCAGCTAAACTTAAGATTTAAACCGGTTCCGGTGTTGAGGATGGATTCTGATGCAACCGTGGAAAAAAAGTCCCACCAAAAAATCCTTAACAGCTTTCTAAAACCGGGACCAGCCATTCTTCTGGGCACCCAGATGATAGCCAAGGGCCTGGATATTGAAGATGTGACCCTGGTAGGGATTATTAATTGTGACTCCATGCTTGAATTACCTGATTATCATATGTATGAAAGAGCTTACCAGTTAATAAGCCAGGTAGCAGGAAGAGCGGGAAGAAAATCCAAACAGGGAAAAGTTATAATACAGACTTACAATCCCCGGCATGAAGTGATAAGTTCTTTTTTAAAACAGGATTACCAGAGTTTTTACCTACAGGAACTTAAAAACAGGAAAGAGCTGTCATATCCCCCCTTTTCACATATAGTTAATATAGTAATATCGGGAACAGAACAGCAGAAGGTACAGGCAGAAAGTCAACGGTTCTTTACAGAATTAAGCAAAGTAATTAAAATTAAAGCTATCTTATTAGGGCCTTCGCCTGCCCCCTTTAGTAAGATAAACCGTTATTACAGGTGGCATATAATGATTAAAACAGAAGACCTAAATAGATTAATGGCCAATTTTAATAAATTTATGAAAAATTACAGGAAAGTGGCAGATACCAGAATTATTATTGACGTGGATCCGGCATGGATTCTTTAAGTGGAAGGTGAGTTATGTCTATTAGGAAAATAAGAGTATTGGGTGATCCGGTTCTGAGGGAAAAAAGCCGTGCTGTAGAGCAGATAGATGATGCTGTATTGACCCTGGCAAAGGATATGGCTGATTCCATAAATACTGGTTATCAAGCCGGAGTGGGCCTGGCAGCACCTCAGATAGGTGTGAGTAAAAGGGTTATTGCCATTAACCTAGAAGAGGATATGCAGGTTTATATAAACCCGGAAATAAAGGTTTTAGATGACCAGACCGAGCTGGAAGAAGAAGGCTGCCTCAGTTTGCCCCACCTTAGGGCTGATGTAGTCCGAAATACAAAAATAAGGGTAGAAGCATTAAATCTAGAGGGCAAAAAAATTGAGGTGGTGGCCGAAGGTATACTGGCCAGGGTATTCCAGCACGAAGTAGATCATCTGGAAGGCACTTTGTTCATAGATAGGCTGGATAAGAAAACCAAGAGGAAGCTGCTTTTCCAGTATGATAGTGAGCAAACCGAAGAGGGAAAAAAATAGTGGATTTATTATTTTTAGGATCGTCGGATTTTTCAGTTCCTTTTCTGGATGCATTGTATTGTTCCCATAACAATATATCGATGGTTATAACTTATCCTGATATGCCCCAGGGCAGGGGTAAAAGACTGTTGGCCAATCCGGTTAAAAAGAAAGCAGCAGAATTAGGTTTAAGGATTTTAGAGGCAAAAAAGATTGGTAAAAAAGAAATCAGCTCCCTGTCCGGCGAAAAGTTCAACGGGGCGGTGGTGGTATCATGCGGTATAATTTTACCTGAATCATTTTTGTCCCTTGTACCCCACCGGTGTATTAATGTTCACCCTTCATTGCTTCCCAGATACAGGGGTCCTTCTCCCATAACCGGGGCTTTAAAAAATGGAGATGAATTAACCGGGGTATCCATAATGGAGGTTACTCCGCAGTTGGATGCCGGCCCTGTTTTTTCCCAGACCATTATAAAGATAGACAAAAAAGATAATAAGGATAAGCTGAAATTTAAACTGGTAAAGATAGGATGCCCCTTGCTGGAAGCAACCCTGGGACTTATAGAAAACAATAATCTGGATTCTTTTGACCAGGATGAAAGCAGGGCTACCTATACTTTTAGGCTGGAAAGAAAAGATTTGCAAATAGAATGGGATCAGAAATCATCCCAGATTAATAATAACATAAGGGCTTATAGTGCTTCCCCCGGCTGTTACTGCTATTTAGATAAGAAGAGAATTAAAATTCTGCAGGCAGAACTGCCTGCAGATAGAAGAGGTAAAAACTTGCCCCCGGGCACCATTATTGATATCCATAACCAGCAGGGGATAGAAGTACAGTGCGGGCAAAATACCAATATCTGGCTCCAGGTTCTTAAACCGGAGAATAAGAATTCCATGCATTTTAAAGATTTCCTCAACGGTTACAGGTTAAAGCCCGGTGACAGTTTTGGTTAAACAAAATGCAAGAGACATTGCCTATAAAATACTGGACCAGTATTTTAATAAGCAAAAGCCCCTGAATTCAGCCCTGGATAATATACTTGCTGGAAAAATCTCCCGGCTGGATAAAAATTTTGCCTATAATGTGGTGAAGGGAACTGTAAGGCACCGGATTTTTATTGATTATTGCATAAGCCAGCTATCACATGTTTCATTAAGCCAACTGGATACGGAAGTAGTAACCATATTGAGGCTGGGAGTATTCCAGATCCTTTATCTGGATAAGGTTCCCTACTACAGTATTGTTGATGAATCAGTAAAGCTGGCCAAAAAATATGTTCACAGCGGTGCAGCCAAATTTATTAATGCTATCCTGAGGAAATTATCCTCATTTGAACAGCCGAAATTGCATATGATGCAATTGCTGGACAGGGAAAATTACCATGAGTTTAAAAGAACAAGCATACACTACTCATACCCGGAGTGGCTGGTAGAGTACTGGATCGGTCACTATGGCCAAATGGAGGCTGAAAAATTGATGTATAGCTTAAATGGTAACCCCTTTACCTTCTTAAGGATTAATCCGGAGATAGACCGCCTGCAGGCAGCTAAAGAATTAAACCTTAAGCAGGAGGAAAGCCAGATTGATTCCGGACTGCCCCCAGGGCTGGCTAAACTGAATTTCCGGTTGTCCTCTTTGGGCTCAATACTGGACAGTCAATTGTTTTATAACGGTTTAATAACTGTACAGGATATTTCTTCACAGATAGCAGTAAGATATTTTCTCAATCCCCAGTCCGGAGAAAAGATATTAGACCTGTGTGCTGCTCCTGGAGGAAAATCTCTTTTTGCTTCCCAGCTTATGGAAGGCAGGGGACATATAGTGTCAGTAGATATAAGCAGAAAAAAAATAAAGAGAATGGAAGAAAATATCGAAAGGCTGGGTATAGAAAATATTGAACTGTTGGAGGATGATGCCACCAGTTTGAAAAGCCTGGGCAAAGACAGGGTTTTTGATAAAATATTTGTGGATGCGCCCTGCAGCGCTTTGGGGACTATTTCCAAGAACCCGGATGCAAAGTATGGCCGGGATTATAAGGATTTAGAGAGGCTGGGTGAAAAATCATACCAGATACTAAAATGTGCAAAAGACTATCTCCGGCAGAAGGGGCACCTTATATTCTACACCTGTACCTTATCCCCGGTAGAAAACCAGCAAGTTGTAAAGAGGTTTTTAAAAAGCTTTCCCAATTTTAGTGCTGAAGAAAAAATATCCACTCAAGTAAAACCTAAAATCAGTGATGGATTTATGGAAATAATGCCCTATTATTATGGCAGCGAAGGTGGTTTTGCCTGCCGTATGATTAAGGGGTGAATCTAAACAACCTTTTTGACTTTATTGGATTTAAGGCACCGGGAACAGATATTTATTCTTTTAACTTTGCCATTAATTTCTGCTTTAATCTTTTGCAGGTTGGGTTTAAAGACTTTTCTGGTCTTTTTATGTGAATGGCTAACACTATTCCCAAAAAGGGGGCCTTTGCCACATATATCGCATTTTGCAGACATTTATATACTCCTGATATTAATATTACCAATTTTAAAACAGCTAGAAATATATCATTATATTTTTTAATTAGCAAGACAAACAAATCTTAATTTTGATTGACCGGAAACTATTTTTAGTAAAATAAGTCAATATCATTACTAGAGGATGAACAATTGTAATTAATTTTGTATACTTATTTGTTAAAGTATCCAATATAATAAAAATGAAAGTTATAATTAAAGGTGAAAGATTATGTTTCAAAAATTAAATCCAGATATAGTCAAGAAGACAGTATCCATTATTATTGAAACTTTTTCTGAAAATGAAGAACATATAAATAATTTAAATGTTTTTCCGGTCCCTGACGGGGATACCGGAACCAATATGCTTTTAACCTTGAAATCCATAAATGAGGAGATCACTAAACTCAATAAATATAATATTAAAAACATTTCAGAATCGGTATCTTTTGGGGGCCTAATGGGGGCCAGGGGAAATTCAGGGGTTATACTTTCCCAGATATTGAAAGGCTTTTTTGATGTGATAATGGAACAGGAAGATGTGGATCTGGAAATTTTGAGACAGGCTTTGGCCTCGTCAAAGGAAATGGCTTACAGTTCTGTGCAAAACCCTACCGAAGGAACCATGCTCACCACCATAAAAGATATACATCGGGCGGTTGAGAATATGGCAAACGGCAGCAAAGATGACATAGATTACAAGAATCTGGTTAACATGCTGATTAAAGAAACAGAAAAATCAGTTACCCGAACTACCTATCTTTTGCCGGTTTTAAAACAGGCGGATGTTGTAGATGCAGGAGCCAAGGGGATTCTGGTTATCCTGAAAGGCCTGAAGAAGGCTCTGGAACAATTAAAAGTGATAGATGGAAAGATAACCAGAAACAAGGTGGGCGCTAATCCGGGAAGATCCAAACCCCAGTCCAAACAAGAATCCTATAAACAGTTGAGCCAGCTGAATGTATCTTCTGATATCAAGTATACTTATTGTACCGAGCTTATAGTAAAGGGAGAAAAAATAAATGTAGAGAAGCTTAAGGATAACATAGAAAGCTATGGAGATAGTGCCATGGTGGTAGGGAATGAAAAGCTGGTGAAAATACATGTACATACCAATCAGCCCCATAAGGTGTTAAAGCGGGCGATAAGGGAAGGAAGCTTGCACGAGATACAGATAAATAACATGGTGGAACAGAGCAGGCAAGCCAATATTATGGAAGGCAAAGAAGAAGAAGTCAAACTCAGGAAAGCTTCGGTTGTAGCTGTGGCCAACGGAGAAGGACTGGTAGAGATTTTTAAGAGCATAGGTGTTGATTATATTATAAGTGGAGGCCAGACCATGAATCCTTCTACTTATGATATGGTAAAGGCAATTAACAACATTGATGCTGAAACAATAATAATTCTGCCCAATAATAAAAATATAATTGCTACTGCCAAACAGGCTAAGCGTATCGTAAAAAAGGAAGTGCATGTGGTCCCTACGGAAACCATTCTACAGGGAATAAGTTCGGTGCTGGCTTTTAACCAGGATATGGAAATAGATGAAAATGTTTACGGTATGTCTGAAGCCATAAAGTCGGTAAAGAGCGGTGAGATAACCCGGGCGGTAAGGGACGCGAACCTGCTGGTGGGAGAGATAAAGAAAGGCGAATTCATAGGTCTCCATGATGGCAAGGTAAGGGTAATATCAGATAACATTGTTGATGCTACCCTGGATCTGGTAAGAGACATGGTTAAGGGCCAGGAGGAAGTAATTACCTTTTATACCGGTGCAAACTTAAACAAAGAGGATATGGGGCTTATAAAAGAAAAAATAAAGCAGCATTTTCCTCAGCTGGAGATAGAGTTCCATAATGGAGGGCAACCATTATATCCTGTAATCTTTTCCATAGAATAATATAAAGGTGATTACCAATTAGGATTATTTCTGGCAAGTACAAAGGTAGAAAACTTAAAATCCCATCCAATCTGGATATCAGGCCAACCCAGGACAGGGTAAAGGAAAGCATTTTTAGTGTCCTTGGTTTTCAACTGGAACAAAAGAACATACTTGATTTGTTCGCGGGCAGTGGTTCCCTGGGACTGGAGGCTTTAAGCAGGGGAGCAGGCCGGGTTTGTTTTGTGGATAAGAGTATTGGGGCAATTAAACTTATTAAACATAATATTGGCATAGTGGGCATTGACCGGGATAGTTATAATGTCATAAGGGATGATGCGGAAAGATTCTTAAAAAAATCTTCTGAGTACCACTGGGATATAGTATTTTTAGATCCTCCCTATAAAATATCTGAGGCTAAAATGGCGAAGATTTTTGGTATCCTGGCCCTGGGCCAGATAATAGATAAACAATCAATAATTGTTTATGAATATTTTTTTAAAAAAAATATATACCATGAAATAAAAAAACTTAATATAATAAAAGAATACCATTACGGTGATAAGAAGGTTAGTTATTTAAAGCTTTAAAGGATGTATTTAATGGAAAGAACAGCAATTTGCCCCGGTACCTATGATCCAATTACCGAAGGGCACCGCGATATCATAATCAGATGTTCAAAAATCTTTAAAAAAATAGTAGTAGCGGTTTCGGATACTCCCAAAAAAAGGCCCTTGTATTCTCTGGTCAAAAGAATAGACTTTGTGAAGCGTGTGCTGGGGGGAATTGAGAATGTGGAAGTAGTATCCTTTAATTGTCTTCTGGTAGATGTAGCCAAGAAGGCCAAAGCCAAGGTTATAGTAAAAGGCCTGAGGGCTATTTCGGATTTTGAATACGAGTTTCAAATGGCCCAGATTAATAAAAAGCTTAACCCTGAAGTTGAAACTATGTTTTTAATGACTAATCCCAGGTATGCCTACCTCAGTTCAAGCGCGGTTAAAGAGATTGCAGCTCTTGGAGGTTGTATAAAGGATTTAGTGCCTAAGGAGATTGAATCGGATATAGTTGAAAGTTTTAATAATAATATATTTGAATAATAAAACGGAGAGGAAAATATGGATGCTTTAGAAATAGTGGATAAAATTGAAGAATTGGTGGAAAAAAGCAAGAAGCTTCCGTTTTCGTCCAATGCCATAATTAACGAAAACGAAATCTATGATTTAATTGATGAACTCCGGAGCTTGTTCCCGGAAGAACTAAAACAGGCAAGGTGGATTGTCAAAGAAAGAGAAGGAATGATTGAAGAAGCAAAAAGGCAGTCTACCCGGATAGTAAAAGAGGCTGAAGAAAGAGCTCAGGTGTTGGTTGGCGAGACCGAGGTATTGAAAAATGCCAATAAGAAGGCTGAGGAAATAATGTCAATGGTGGAAGCCAAGGCAAGAACCATAAGGCTGGAGGCCGAAGATTATGCCGATGAAAAGCTGGCCAACCTGGAAGCGGTGCTCCATAAACTGCTTTCTGCAGTGGAAAGGGGTAGGGACCAGTTTAAAGCTACTTTAAAGTCTGAACAATAACATTGAATAATAAAAATTTTATGGTATAGTACTATGTTTGTTTGGGCTTATAACAGCCTTGTAACATATTATACTTATAGGAGGTAGGTTATCATGGCGGTTCCAAAACGGAGGACCACAAGCAGTAAAAGGGATATGCGCAGAAGCCACG
The DNA here is from genome assembly GCA_022396035.1 of Actinomycetes bacterium. Taxonomy (NCBI): domain Bacteria; kingdom Bacillati; phylum Actinomycetota; class Actinomycetes; species Actinomycetes bacterium. The sequence continues at coordinate 18,972 of JAIOXO010000002.1, forward strand.
ATCGGTTAAAGGCGTTAAATATAGTAGATTGTCCCAGATGCCATAGCAAAAAATTGGCTCACAGGGTTTGTGAAAGTTGCGGTTATTACAGCAACCAGGAAATCATAAAAATGGAAACAGAAAAAAAATAAAATTAATTAGATGGAGGTAGATGGTGAGTCTGGATAGTTTATTTTGCCCCAATTCAGTAGCAGTGGTTGGGGCATCTAGGGAAAGCGGAAAAGTAGGCAATACCATTTTAAACAATGTTATTAATTCAAAATTCAAGGGAAAGATTTTTCCAATCAACCCCAAGTCGGATAAAATTCACGGATTAAAATGCTATAAATCATTGCTGGATGTACCCCAGGATATAGATCTGGCAGTAATTGTAATTCCAGGAAAATATGTGATCTCTACCCTGGATGATTGTGCTAAAAAAAAGGTAAAGGCAGCTATCGTCATTTCAGCAGGCTTTAAGGAAGTAGGAAAAGAAGGAGCTAGGCTGGAAGTAGAGATGATTAAGAAAGCCAGAGAGTACGGCATAAGGATACTGGGACCTAATTGCCTGGGAATGATTGATACTTCCTGTCCCCTTGACGCCTCTTTTTCTCCAACCTTACCTGGTCCTGGAAGCATAAGCTTTATATCCCAGTCGGGTGCACTGGGGACCTCAGTATTGGACTGGGCTAAATTTGCTGATATCGGGATCTCCAAGTTTGTATCTCTGGGGAATAAGTCCGATATTTCAGAAAATGACTGCATAGAGTATATGGAAAACGATGATAGCTGCAAGGTTATCACTGCTTATCTGGAGGGCGTAAAAGATGGAAGAAAATTCATAGATATAAGCAGCAAGGTTTCCAAGAAAAAGCCGATAATTGTGGTTAAGGCTGGAAATACAAGTGCTGGAGCCAGAGCTGTTTCTTCACATACCGGGACCCTTGCCGGTTCTGGAAAAGCATATACAGCATCCTTTAAACAATCAGGCATTATAAGAGCCCATACCATTAAAAACCTTTTTGATTATGCCAATACTTTTGCCAATCAGCCATTGCCTAAAGGCAAAAAAGTTGCAATAATAACAAATGCAGGAGGTCCGGGTATTATGGCCACCGATGCTTGTGAAGAAAGTGACATACCCCTGGCTAGCCTGGATAAGAAGACTATAGAAGAACTGAAAGAATTTTTACCGGCTGCTGCCAATTTCTACAACCCGGTGGATGTATTAGGAGATGCTGGTGCAGATAGATACCAAAAAACCCTGGAAGTTGTGCTAAAAGATAAGAATGTAGAGGCAATTATAGTGATTCTAACTCCGCAGTCTGTAACCCAACCCTATGAAACAGCCCAGGCAATAATAGAAGAAGTAAAAGACAGTGGAACCAAGATTCCGGTTATCAGCTGTTTTATGGGTGGCGATCAGGTACATAAGGGAATCAACTATTTAAGAGATCATGGCATACCAAACTATGATATACCCGAGACTGCAGTGGAAACCTTAAAAGTAATGATTGACTATAGTGAATGGAAAAATAAAAAAACTTTCAAGATTAAAGAGTTCAAGGTGGACACCAAAAGCGTAAAGGAGCTTTTTGAAACCAATAAACAGATAGGCCGGCTTGAGCTGGGCGAGATGGAAGCCAGAATCGTTTTAGGGGCCTATGGAATAGAAATCCCCAAGGCTGAATTAGCTACTGATATCAGTGAAGCTAAAAATATTGCTAAAAAAATTGGCTATCCACTGGTTCTTAAAATAGTCTCTCCCAATATATTGCATAAAACCGATGTGGGCGGCATCAAGGTAGGCATTTCTGATGAAAAGGAACTGGAAGAGGAATTTGAACAGATGCTCTGGAATGTGAAAAAATATATGCCAGATGCCAATATTAAAGGTATTTTAATCCAGGAAATGGTACAATCAAAGAAAGAAACTATTATTGGAATTAATAAAGACCCTCAATTTGGGCCAATGATTATGTTTGGTCTGGGAGGAATATATGTAGAAGTCCTAAAGGATGTATCTTTCCGGATTGCCCCAATTGCCAGGGATGATGCTATAGAAATGATAAATGAGATTAAGACTATTAAATTGCTTAAAGGAGCCAGGGGGGAAGCGCCTTCCGATATAGACAGTATAGTGGAAGTGCTGCTAAGGATTTCTCAACTGGTTATGGATTTTCCGGAAATAATAGAAATGGATATAAATCCTCTTTTTGTTAAGAGCAAAGGCCAGGGCTCTATTGCCGGGGATGTAAGGATTAGAATAGGCGAAAATTAAAAACTGAAAGGAGGCAAATATGTACCCATTGTTTTTTATTTCAAATAAGCCTTTCTCTGGGAAAAGCTCCATGTGTGTAGGGGTAGGAAAAAAGCTTATAAACGATGGCTTAAAGGTGGGATATATGAAGCCCATAGGAACACTACCTACCAGGGAAGGTGGCATAACCACCGATGAAGATGCACAGTACATCTCAAACATCTTAAATGTCAAAGATGATCTGGAGAACATATCCCCTATAGTGATGACCCAGCAATCGATAAGGCAGGGGCTTAAGGATAGCGAGTTTTCCAAAGGTTTTCTGGATCTTATAGACAAGTCATATCAGAATATTAGGCAGAATAAGGATCTGGTTATACTGGAAGGGGCAAAAAGTGTTGAAGATGGATTCTTTATGGGGGTCTCCTCCCGGGAGATATGTGAAAAAATTGGTGCAAAAGCAGTTATGGTTCTGAGATTTTGTCCGGAAATAGTAGATGAAATAATGTATGCAAGGGCATTTTTAGCAGACTGCTTTGGTGGGGTAATAATAAACTGGGTGCCCAGAAGTCAGGTAGATTTTTTAACAGACCTGGTTTTGCCTTTTCTGAAACAAAAAGGAATTAATGTATTTGGTTATATTCCTTCAAATAAAATACTATCCTCGGTAAGCGTTAAGGTAATGGCTGACCAATTAGAAGGGCAGATTATATGTGCAGAGGACAAAACTGACGAACTGGTGGAATCCTTTATGGTAGGTGCCATGGGCCAGGAACAGGCTTTGAAATTTTTCAGGAGAAAAATAAATAAAGCAGTAATTACTGGTGGAGACAGGGCCGATGTTCAGCTGGCAGCATTGGAAACCCCTACCAAATGTTTGATACTTACCGGTAATTTCCAGCCTTCAACTGTGGTCCTGGGAAGGGCAGAAGAATTAGGTATTCCCATGATTTTGGTTAATTATGATACCCTTACTGCAGTAGAAAAAGTAGAAAAGATTATTGGCCATGTTAGATTTCATGAAATGAAAAAAATTGATAAAATAGTTGAAGTTGTTAGTGAATGTATAGATACCAAGGCCTTATTCGATCTGGTAAAAAGTTGAGTGTGGAAGGGTAAGCTTTATTGGAACAGAACAAATTCAGCATAGTTATAGATGCTATGGGCGGAGACTATGCTCCCACTGAAATTATTAAGGGTGCAATAAAGGCTTCCAGTTTAAAAGATGCCCATATTGTATTGGCTGGAAATGAGCAAAAAGTAAGGGTTTCTGCCCGGCAGGCCGGTCTTGATTTAAACAATGTGGAGCTGGTGAACGCAGAAACAGAAGTATCCATGGATCAATCTCCCTCAGAGGTAGTAAAAAATCACAGGGATTCTTCTTTATTCCTGGCAGCTGCTAGAGCAGCACAGCTTCCTGGAAGTGCCTTCCTTTCAGCAGGCAACACCGGTGCGGCTATGGCATGCGCTCTGTTTAATCTCAAAAGAATAAAAGGGGTGCTTAGACCGGCAATAGCAGTGGTCATCCCCCTGGGGCAAAAAAAATTGGTATTGCTGGATGCCGGTGCCAATGTGGACTGCAAGCCCCAGTATCTTCAACAATTTGCTCTGATGGGTAAGGTTTACTCCCAGAATATTCTACATGTATCCAATCCTAAAATAGGACTTTTAAATATAGGGAGTGAAGATAAAAAGGGAAATGAGCTTACTTTGAAAGCTTTTCCACTACTGAAGCAGTCTAATATTAATTTTACCGGTAATGTGGAAGGCAGAGAAATATTCGAAGGTGCTGTAGATGTAGCAGTTTGTGATGGATTTATTGGCAATATTTTATTAAAATCAGTGGAAGGACTGGCCACCCTTTTGTTTGGTGAGGTTAAGCAAGCCTTAACCTCGAACTTGCTTAGCAAGCTTATGGCCCTGGGGTTGAAGGGCTCCCTGGGATCATTGAAAAAGAAATTTGATTATGAGGAATATGGAGGAGCTTATTTGCTGGGATTAAATGGAGTTGCGGTTATTTCCCATGGAAGCTCAAAGGAAAAAGCTGTATACAATGCAATAAGGGTAGCCTATGAAGGCATAAAAACCGATCTAGTAGGAAAAGTTAAACAAGAAATCAATAGCAATTTATAATCAGGAGGAATAATGGAGAATTTTGAAAAGGTGAAAGAGGTACTGGTGGATGTTCTGGGTGCAAAAGAAGAAGAGATTGCCCCTGAAAGCAAGTTTGTGGAAGACCTTGGTGCAGATTCTCTGGATTTGGTCGAACTAATTATGTCTTTTGAAGACAAATTTGGTATTGAAATCAGTGACGAAGAGGCTGAAAAACTGGAAACAGTTCAGGATGCCTTAAATTATATAGATAAACATACAAAATAAGACTTAAGGTTTCTGCTTTAGTTTATGGAAGAAGAAGGTACATTAAGGAAGAGAATAAGGACCTGGCTTAAAACCATTGGTATAGACACCGAAGATTTAAAAGTTTATATTCAGAGTTTAACTCACAGGTCTTTTGCCAGGGAGATAAATGTTGAGTCGAGAGGCAATGAGCAGCTTGAATTTATGGGAGACAGTATTATTTCCTTTGTGCTTACTTCTTACCTGTATGAGAATTATGGTAATTATACTGAAGGTAAGCTGGCCAAGATAAGGGCCATACTGGTTAATATGAAAACCCTGGCCATATTAGCCAGGGAAATAGGAATTGATAAGCAAATTCTTTTAAGCGAAAATGAAGAAAGTTGTCAGGGCAGGGAAAAAGATTCCATACTGGCAGATAGTTTTGAAGCCTTTGTGGGGGCAATTTATATAGATCAGGGCATAGAGTTTACCCGAAAGTGGCTGTTGGAAAGATTTGAAGACAGGATTGAGGAGAGGATACTCAGGCCCAAGATATCTGATTACAAAACTTATTTACAGGAAGCGGTGCAGGCAGATTATGCCAAGCTGGTTAAGTACAGGCTCATAAAAGCTGATGGACCGGACCATAACAAACTGTTTTATTCCGTATCCATGATAGAAGAAAAGATAATTGGCAGGGGAAAAGGCAAGAGTAAGAAAAAATCCGAGCAGGAAGCTGCCAGGGATGCCTTATCCACCCTTTATAATTTAAAAAAGTAGAATTGTTGCAGGAAATTGTATCTAAAAACCATTACTCTTCGAGGATTTAAATCATTTAAAGCAAAAAGTACTCTGGTATTTGAACCGGGAGTCAGTGTAGTTGTAGGCCCTAACGGGAGCGGCAAAAGCAATATTGCTGATGCTATATCCTGGGTGCTGGGGGAGCAAAGCCCAAAATCATTAAGAGGTGCCAGTATGGGGGATGTAATCTTTAGAAATAAAGAAGAAGAAATGGGGATTGCTGAAGTTTCCTTACTTTTTGAAAATAAGGACCGGGCAATAGATCTTGATTTTAGCGAGGTTAAATTTACCCGGAGAGTATATGCTGAAGGGGGGAGCGATTACTTCATAAACAGTTCACCCTGCAGGCTTATGGACATCCAGGAGCTGCTTGCTGACAGTGGTATAGGGAAAGGCCTGTACACCATTATAAACCAGGGGCAGATCAATGAAATAGCCATACTTAAACCTGGTGAAAGAAAATTAATTATCGATGAAGTGGTGGGAATCTCAAAACATAAGATCAGGAAAGAAAAATCCGAGAACAAGCTGGGCCGGGTAAAAGAAGATATGGGAAGAGTTGATGATCTTATGGGCGAGATTAAAAGGACCATGGACCCCCTGGAAATTGAGGCTGCTAAAGCCAGAGAATACTCTGAAGTTGCCAATCAATTAAAAAATTTAGAACTTTCTCTTTTTATTACCCAGATAAATAAATTAAATAAAGCCTGGGAGAGCAAGAGTAAGATGGGCCGTCAATTGAAGCAGCAGCTCAAACAGTCTAAGCAGAAACTGGATACCCAGACTAAAAGATACAATGATTTCCGTAGCGACATTGAACAGGGCCTAAACCGGTATCGTTACTGGGAAAACACCATCAACCGCATAGAAATGCAAAAAAACCGGCTGGGTAACCTTAAAGAGCTTATATGGAGCAAAGTTAATATATTTTCTACTCTGGCCAGTATGTTTGACCCAAAAGTTATACCAGAAAAAAAAGCAGAGAAAGATTCTTTATACCAGAAATTAAAAGACCTGCAGCTGCTGATAGATGACTATGTGAAGAAAGTAGATGCTGCTTTATCCGGGCACGACCAGGCTGAAGAACTACACCGGCAGGCAAAACATATCTATCTAAGGCTGGATGAACTATTGGGACGGTTTAGCCAGGAGCAAAAAGAGGATGAAAAACGTGAGGTAAAAAGAAAACTTAACCTTAAGTTAAAGGAAGCCTGCAGTACTTATGCCGGGAAAGCCGGAAAGCTGCTGGAGGCAATAAATGCCTTACAGGCCAGCTCTAAGGCTTTAAGCTCCAAAGCATACCCGGTGTTTGAGGAGAAAAAAAAGGATATAGAGCAGGAAAAATCGACAATAGAAGAACTGGGCGAGCAGTTAAACCAGATAAAAATGGAAAATAACCGTTTGGAAAATCAGATTTATAAAAATGATTTGGACCAGGAGCAGATTAAGGAAAAAACGGAGAACTTAACCCGCTATATTGTGGATAACTATAATCTATCCATTGACTATATATTAAAAAACTATGAACCAGTGGAAGAAGTTGGGCCGGCCAGGGAAATAATTGGAAGGCTTAAGACTAAAATAAAAAATTTCGGAAACATTAACCCCAATGCCTCGGTGGAGTTTGAAAGAATTAAAAAAAGGTATGATTTTCTGCATAACCAGAGAGAAGATCTGGCGGTTAGCAAGCAGAAACTGGAAAAACTAATACAGGATATGAATAAACAGATAAGTGATATGTTTATCCAGAAATATGAGAAGATAAACCAGAGATTCAATTATTATTTCAAGGTACTTTTCCCCCTGGGTAATGGCGAGCTTATACTTACCAGCCCTAATGACAGCCAGGAGATGGGTGTAGATCTGAAAGTGGATATTGGAAATAACAAGTTTGTGCCATTATCACTTTTATCCGGCGGGGAGAAGACTTTGGTATCTATAGCTTTTCTGTTTTCCATATTTGCTACCAATCTTTCGCCTTTCTATATTTTGGATGAGGCTGATGCGGCCCTGGATGATGTAAATATCGACCGGTTTCTTTCCCTTTTAAAAAAGTTTGCTGAAACCCAGCAGATTATCTTGATAACCCATCAGAAAAAAACCATGGAGATTGCGGATACCATCTATGGGGTTAGTATGCAGTCGGATGGAGTTTCAAAGATTGTTTCAGAAAAGATCGAGAAGGCCAATGAAGAAATTAATTAAAAATTTTAATTATTTTGTAAACAAGCTTAAAAATAATGACCAGGATGTATGGGATCAGCTGGAGGAGGAGCTCATACTGGGAGATATAAATGCTGCCACTGCTACCTGGCTTCTGGAGCAGATAAAGCCGGAAATTTTAAGTGAAAAAGAGGTAAATCCTGACCGTATTAAACAATTGCTTAAGGAAAAAATTGAAGCCATACTTGATGGGCAGGGCGAAGCTGTTTTAAACCTGTCTGATACCAATCCCTCAGTCTATTTGATAGTGGGGGTAAACGGGGTAGGCAAGACTACCACTTTGGCAAAAATTGCCTGGATGTTTCAGAAACAGGGTAAAAAAGTATTGATTGCAGCTGCTGATACTTACCGGGCAGCAGCAGTGGAGCAGATCCAGCATTATGCCCAGGATATGGGTATACCGGTGGTAAGCCATCAGAAAAATTCAGATCCCGGGGCGGTAGTCTATGACAGTATAGAAAAAGCAGCGGCCAATGATATAGATCTGGTGCTGGTGGATACCGCAGGAAGGATGCAAACATCATTCAACCTGATGGAAGAACTTAAAAAGATAAACAGGGTGGTATCCAAAAAAACAGGCAGAGATACCGATGAAGTTTTACTGGTGATAGATTCAACTACCGGCCAGAATGCCAAAGCACAGGCGGAAAAATTTAATCAGGCTTTGCCGGTTACCGGTCTTGTTTTAACCAAGACCGACGGCACTTCAAAGGGAGGTATAGTAGTAACTATAAAAAATGAACTGGGGTTGAGGGTTAAGTTGATAGGGTCTGGAGAAAAACTGGATAACCTATCTTATTTTGACCCTAAAAAATATGTTGATTTATTGGTATCCTAAACAGGGTGATAGGAATGTTTGAATTTTTAACCGACAAGTTTGAAAATCTATTTTTTAAGATAAGAAATAAGGGAAAACTTTCCCCGCAGGACCTGGAACTTGCGCTTAAAGAGATTAAGTTTGCCCTGCTGGAAGCTGATGTAAACTTCAAAGTGGTAAAGCAATTTTTAAGCCAGGTAAAAAAGAAGGCTGTGGGAGATCAGATAACCGAAAGCCTGACTCCCTACCAGCAGGTAGTAAAGATAGTAAATGATGAGATAGTAGAGGTATTGGGCGGTTCAGCCGGAAAGGTTGATCTTAGCAATAAGCCACCTACTATAATTATGATGGTAGGCCTTCAGGGTACAGGTAAGACTTCTTCCGTAATAAAGCTGGCCAATTATTTCCAGAAGGAATACCACAAAAAGGTATCGGTGGTGGCCTCTGATGTATACCGTCCGGCAGCTGTATTACAGTTAAAAAATATGGCAGAAACTATAGGGGTGGAAGTATATTCTGAAAAAGGCAAAGATCCGGTGAAAATATCTGCCCGGGGAGCGGCCAAATTTAAGAAAGAGGGAAGTGATATAGTAATAATTGATACCGCAGGAAGGCTTCAGATTGATAAGAAGATGATGGGCGAGATTGGAAATATAAAAAAGAAGGTAAAGCCCCACCAGGTACTGCTGGTTCTGGATGCCATGACCGGCCAGGAAGCAGTAAATATTGCCACAACCTTTAATTCTGAAGTAGAATGCGATGGACTTATAATGACTAAGATTGACAGTGATTCCAGGGGCGGTGCTGCACTTTCGGTTCATTATATGACCCAGAAACCAATAAAATTTATATCTACCGGTGAAAAGGTCGATGATTTTGAGGTATTTTATCCGGACAGAATAGCTTCAAGAATCCTGGGAATGGGGGATGTGCTTACCCTTATAGAGAATGCGGAGAAGGCAATAGATGAAAAAACTGCCCAGAAATTTGAGGAGAAGATAAGAAAGAATGAATTAAACTTTGAGGATTTTGTGGAGCAGCTAAAGAGCATAAAAAAAATGGGTTCCATGGATAAACTGTTTTCCATGCTGCCTATGGCCGGAAAAGGTAAGCTGCTTAAGAATATAAATCTGGATGATTCACAGCTAAAGCCAATCGAGGCCATGATTGGCTCCATGACTGTTGAAGAAAGAAGAAATCCCAATATAATTAATGGAAGCAGGAAAAGAAGGATTGCCAGAGGCAGCGGTACGTCGGTAGCAGAGGTTAACCGGTTGATAAAGCAATTTGGTACTACCAGACAGATGTTAAAGCAATTCTCCGGAAACATGGACGGAATCAATTTTCCCTTCGATAAAATAAGGGGATAAAAAAATTTTGCAAGATGTTGATAAAAATATATAATAATTAGACAATGGCTATATTTAGTAATTTAGGAGGAAAAGTATTGAGTGTAAAGATTAGGTTGACAAGAACTGGTTTTAAGAAAAGGCCATTCTACAGAATTGTAGTTACCGACAGCAGATCTCCCAGGGATGGAAAGTTTATTGAAAATATTGGAACTTATGATCCCAAGAGTGAACCTTCAAAGGTAGAGGTGGATAAGGAGAAAGCACTGGAATGGATTAAGAAAGGGGCAAAGCCCAGCAATACAGTGCAGAAGCTTTTCGAGAAAATTAATTTAATCAGTAGTGACAACAAATAAGAACTGGAGGTCAATTGTGAAAGAACTACTAGAGTACATGGTAAAAGAACTGGTTGATAATCCTGAGGAGGTTCAGATTACCGAAGAAGAGGAGGATGAAAAGACAATAATTTTCAAACTACAGGTAGCCGAGGATGACCTGGGCAAGGTTATTGGTAAAAAAGGTAGAACAGCCAATGCTCTAAGAGTGATTATGAGAGCAGCTTCTGCAAAAAGAGGAAAATCATCAATTGTTAAAATATTAGACTGATATTTCTAATATTTTAAAATATATACTGATTTTAGGCAGTAAATGTCTATAAGAGTAGTCGGGGTAATCGGTAAGCCGCACGGGGTTAAAGGATTTGTTACAGTAAGGCTTTATACCGATTACCCCAAATCTATTATTAAAGGTGATATTTTATATACTTCCCCTGAAGGTAAGGACAGGCTAACTGTAGAGATGGTTATGGACGGCAGCAGGAAAGATAGTATCCTTATAAAATTTCTGGAATTGGCTGACAGAAATGCTGCGGAACAATACCGGGGTCAATACCTGTACCGTCCTGAAGCTGATAGTCCCCATTTGGAGACTGGCCAGTACTGGGCAGATGATATACCCGGGTGTACGGTATTTGAAGGGGATAGATTTGTTGGAACTGTGGTACAGATGCTTGATCTCCCGGCAAATTATGTTCTTTCAATAGATCTGGAAGCAGGGGAAGCTGAAAAAAGAAAAACAAAAAATATTTTGGTACCCTTTATTGATGTTTATATTGAGAAGGTAAATATAGGGGAGAGAAAAATAATTTTAAAAAAACTACCCCAATATATCTAATTTGGCAGCTATGTTAAACATAAATGTTATAACTATATTCCCTGATTTTTTTGCTAACTTTTTTGAGCATGGTGTAATAAAGGAAGCTTTTTTACAGAATTTATGCCAGGTCAATATTTATAATCTAAGGGATTTTACCACAGACAAACAAAAGAAGGTGGATGACCGGCCCTATGGGGGAGGACCGGGCATGGTGCTGATGCCCCAGCCATTAGATGAGGCCATAAATTACCTGAAGGATAAAATTGGGGATAGAAATGGTTCATCTAAAACCATACTGCTTACTCCCAAAGGCAGGGTTTTAAATCAGCCCCTGCTAAAGGAACTGGTTAAGATACCCAATCTTATACTGGTTTGCGGAAGGTATGAAGGCATTGACCAGAGGGTAATAGATTTGGATATAGATATGGAAATTTCCATTGGGGACTATGTGCTGTCCGGGGGAGAGGTTCCAGCCATGGTTTTAATGGATGGCCTTATCCGTCTGCTGCCGGGGGTAGTGGGAAAGAAAGAGTCAGTTGAGCAGGAGTCTTTTGAGGATAGCCTGCTGGATTTTCCCCAGTATACCAGGCCTCCTGTTTTTAAGGGTTTGAAAGTGCCCGAAGTGCTGCTTACCGGTAACCATGAAAAGATAAAGTCTTGGAGAAATGAGCAGTCGGTAAAAATAACTAAGAACAGGCGTCCTGATTTATTTGACAAAAAAAGTTAAATTTCTTATATTTGTTTAGTTTTAAATAAATCAAAAATTAATATACAGGTTGGTGAAACATGAATACTCTTGATAAGGTAGAAAATAAATATATCAGGTCTGATATCCCTGAATTTAAGCCGGGTGACAAGATCAGCGTAAATATCAGGATCAGTGAAGAAAACAAGGACAGAATCCAGACGCTTGAAGGTATAGTACTGAAAAAACAGGGTAGCGGTTTAAATGAAACCTTTACCGTAAGGAAGATATCTTTTAACAATATTGGTGTGGAAAGAACATTTCTATTGAATTCCCCCATAATACAGTCCATACAAAGGCTGGAGGAAGGTTTGGTCAGAAGAGCCAAGCTGTATTATCTCAGAGATAAGATTGGTAAAAAATCCAAGGTTAAATTCAAGAAATAGCATGTCTGTTTGATGGGTCAGAAAAAAATAGTTAAAGAATTTTTAGGCTATCTTGTAGTAGTAATAGCGGCTGTGGCTATTTCTCTGACCATAAGAATTTTTGTCTTTGAGCCTTTTATAGTGCCCACTCCTTCCATGGAGCCCACTCTCCTGGTGGGAGATAAAGTTATAGTAAATAAGCTGGCTTACCGCTTTGGGGAGATATCAAGAGGTGATTTAGTTGTTTTTAATTCTTCTGCTGAACCGGAAAAAGAACTGGTAAAGAGGGCTATTGGCCTACCCGGGGAAGAAGTTACCTTAACCAATGAAGGGCAGATAATTATAAATGGACAACCAATAGAGGAAACTTATCTAGTCCATGATAATTCCGGCAGTTACCAGAACCAAACCTATAAGCTGGGCCCGGACCAGTATTTTGTTATGGGAGACAACCGCAAGAACAGTCTGGACAGCAGGTATTTTGGCCCTATTTTAAACACCGATATATTTGGAGAGCTGGTAATCATTTACTGGCCGCCTTCCAGGATAAAACACCTGTAGGATCCTGTTAATATTTTCTAAAAGCATTACAATATTTACTGGGTTGATTAAAAATCATTATGCTTATCCCTTATGAATATTAAAGAAATAAACCGGTTGAGAAAACTTACTGCCTATGAGGATAATTTATATGGTTGCGGCATGGAGTATATTGCGGGAGCGGATGAGGCAGGAAGAGGTTCGCTGGCCGGTCCTCTGGTAGCAGCAGCAGTAATACTGGATAAAAAGTGTATGCTTATAGACGGATTAAATGATTCTAAAAAGATACCTCCAAAAAAAAGGCAGCAGCTGTTTAAAATAATTACTGGCAGCTGTGTTTGCTGGTCCGTAGCTGCGGTCGGTCCCAGAAAGATTGATGATTTGAATATAGGAAGGGCAAATATCCTGGCTTTAAGCAGGGCGGTCGGAAAGTTAAACATAAAACCTGATATTATATTATCAGATTTTTTCAGTTTTGATGCTAAAGCACAGGTAGTTCCTTTAACCAATGGGGATATGCTGAGCCTTTCCATTGCTGCCGCCTCAATTGTGGCCAAGGTAATAAGGGATAATATCATGGTCAAATTCGACCGTTACTATCCAGAATATGGTTTCAGCAAAAATAAGGGTTATGCTACCAGGGAACATCTTTTGAGCTTACAGAAATATGGGCCCAGCCATATCCACCGGTTAAGTTTTACTGGAGTATTAAACTAAAAACATAATTGACTAAATGTACATATGGGTCTATTATGTGGCCATGGGTATTTCTCCGGTAACTATTAAATTGATGCACCTACTTTATATCCAGGGCATAAACTCTGGCTTTTTTAACAAAGTTTTCCGGCAGTATGGCCGGGATATGTCCAGGGTTTTTTCCTATTTTGGATTAGATAGAAAAGTGGAAAAGTGCAGCAGGCTGGACCGGATAATCTATCAGCTTAAGCGGGACAACCTGAGGGTTTTAAACCTTACCGATAGACAATACCCGGAGCTGCTAAAAAATATAGCTTTAGTCCCCCCACTGCTTTTTCTAAAAGGCAGGCCCATTACTGATAATTTTAAAATAGCGGTGGTGGGCACCAGAAAGCCTTCAGATTATGGGAAAAAAGTGGCAGCCAATTTAGGCAGACAGCTGTCCAGGGCAGGTATAACTGTGGTAAGCGGGATGGCTAAAGGTATAGACGGCTGTGCCCAGCAGGCTTCGCTGGCCGGCAAAGGGGGGAGTATAGGGGTGCTGGGTAATGGCATAGGTTATACCTATCCCAGAAGCAATTTCCGTTTATTCGGGGAAATAGTTGAAAATGGATGCCTGGTTTCAGAGTATCTTCCCTTATCCAAGCCCAGAAAGAAAAACTTTGTATACAGGAACAGAATAATCAGCGGCCTGGCTAACGGGGTGGTGGTAATTGAAAGTGCTGAAAAGGGCGGAGCCCTGATAACTGCAAATTTTGCTGCCGAACAGGGAAGGGAAGTTTTCGCTGTACCCGGAAATATATACAGCAGAACCAGCAGAGGAACCAATAACCTTATACAGAAAGGAGCAAAGCTGGTATCCAGCATTGACAGTATAGTGGAGGAGTTCAATTATATCTGAAGGGTTAACCTTAAATTATCCTGTTTATATTATGGCAGTACTATTATAATATAAATAATGCTAATTCGAGGAAAGGCTGAAGATGGGACTCTTTGGAAAGAAAAAGATAGAAAGACCCAAGAATCCTCTGGGGGTTGCCTTATATGACTATGACCGCTTAATTAAAACCAGATTTAAAAAAATAATTGCTTATATTAAGGCCGAAAAACCTCTAAAGACAGAAAAAGTAGAGAAAGTACTGGATAGAAGTATTCCTAAAATGGAAGATATATTAGAACATATTTCCAAAGAGAATTTAAAAATTGATTACAGATCGGACAAAATAAGGTACAAAATAATAGATATGGTAAATGATATAATTAAGTTTTTTAAGGAAGCTATAGAATATAAGTTTGATTATGAAAAAGTGGATACGGGCATGCTGGAAAGAGTTTTAGAAAAAAGAGAGCAGATAAAAAAGGATATGAAAGAAATTGAAAGTGATTATTTATAAATTATGAAACTCTTTGAAGGCCTGGCCAAATATTTAGAATTTATAAAGTACCAGAAAAATCTTTCTCCCCATACTATCCAATCCTATAAAAAAGATATCAGCCACTTTTTAAAATATATACAGAATAAAGGAGTAGAATCTCTGGAAGATATAACCCTGAATGATTTTAGAAAATATATAAAATTTCTGGATAATTTCAAATATGCAAATAGCACCATAATCAGAAAATATTCCTCCTTTGTAAATTTTTTCAAGTTTTTTGAAAAAAAAGATATTCTGGAAGAAAATTTGAGCCAGCAGTTGGTTCCTCCCAAAAAAGATCAGAGATTTTTTAATTTTCTGTCTGCTTCAGAAGCAGAAAAACTGTTAACCAATATTGAGGTGGAAAGTGATTGTGGAAAAAGGGACAGGGCTTTAATAGAGCTTATGTATTCTACCGGAGCCAGGGTAAATGAGATAGAAAATATAAAGATGTTTGATCTGGAAATGAAAGAAAGGGAAATTAAGGTGGTAGGGAAAGGAAACAAACAAAGGATTGTTTATATAAACCGCAGTGCCTGCCAAAGCCTGGAAAACTATCTGAAAATAAGAACTAATTTTTTATATCAAAAAGATAGCTATAAAAAAAGCCCTTATCTGTTTCTGAATCAGCAGGGAGGCAGACTGTCGGCCAGAAGCATGAGAACCATACTGAAGAAACATATCTTTAAGGCAGCCATAGATAAAAATATTTCCCCTCACAGCATAAGGCACAGCTTTGCCAGCCACCTGCTGCAGAGCGGAGCCAATATAAGGGAGGTTCAGGAATTGCTGGGGCATGAAAATATTTCCACAACCCAGATATATACTCACTTAAATATAAAAAAATTAAAACAGGATTATAATAATTATCATCCCCGGGCAAAATAAGTTGAAAAATTTTTAAAAAGGTTTAAAATCTTTGGAGTTTATGTATTTGCTCATTGATATCTATTATGCTAAAATTTGAAATTAGTAAATACACACACCACTTGTAGCATTATGGTGTCACCTTAAAGGTTAAAGTGGTGGAGGAAAAACCATAAAAAACGGAGGTACTATTTTGAGTATTGTAACCATGAAACAATTGCTGGAGGTGGGGGTACATTTCGGCCACCAGACCAGAAAGTGGAATCCAAAAATGAAGAAATATATATATGCTGCCAAAAATGGCATATATATCATAGATCTTCAACAGACCATGCAGCTGATAATGGAAGCCTATGATTATATCAAGGACCTTGCCAGTGACCAAGGCACGGTGCTTTTTGTAGGAACCAAGAAACAGACCCAGGATACTATTGAGAAATATGCCCAGGACTGCGGCATGCCTTATGTAAAGAATCGATGGCTGGGGGGAACCCTTACTAATTTTCAGACCATAAGCAAAAGGACCAAAAGACTGGTAGAAATTGAAGAGATGGAAGAGAGCGGTGTTTTTGAAAAGCTGCCCAAGAAAGAAGTGCTGGGTATAAAAAAGGAATATGAGAAGTTACTGTATAATATCGGGGGAATAAGAGATATGAAGAAGATACCCGACGCCCTGTATGTGGTGGATCCGCATAAAGAAGTAATTGCAGTTAATGAAGCTGTCAAACTCGGCATACCTATTGTAGCCATAACTGATACCAATTGTGATCCGGATAACATAGATTATGTTATACCCGGAAATGATGATGCTATAAGGTCCTGCAGCTTAATTACCAGCGTAATCGCTGATGCGGTAAAAAAAGGAGTGCAGGAGAATTTGAAAATTGATAAAAGCCCAGAACAGGAAGAGGCAAAACAGGTAGGACAGGAAATACCTGAAGGCGAGCTTGAAGATAAGCCTGAAGATGACGGTGTATGGGTTTAAATATTTAGGAGGAATTTAAAATGGACATAAAAGCAGATTTAGTAAAAGAACTTAGAGAAAAATCAGGCGTGGGAATGATGGATTGCAAGAAGGCTCTGGTGGAGACAAAAGGAAATATGGAAGAGGCAGAGAAACTATTAAGAGAAAAAGGTCTGGCCAAAGCTTCCAAGAAAGCTTCCAGAGCCACCAAAGAAGGAATAATTGACAGCTACATACACCTGGGCTCCAAGGTGGGGGTTTTGTTGGAGGTAAACTGTGAAACTGACTTTGTAGCTAAAAATGAATTATTTCAATCATTTGTACATGACATTGCTTTGCATATTGCTGCTTCAGCGCCCGGTTATGTTTCCAGGGATGATGTTCCAGAAGAAATAGTGGAAAAAGAAAAGGAAATATATAAGAACCAGGCCTTAAATGAAGGCAAGCCGGAAAAAATAGTAGATAAAATTGCTGAAGGCAAACTAAATAAGTTCTATGAGGAAAATTGCCTTATGGAGCAGCCTTTTGTGAAGGATAATGATATTAATATTGAAGAGCTGGTAAAGCATACCATTGCAAAAATCGGTGAAAACATAAATATAAAAAGGTTTGCCCGTTTTGTGCTGGGCGAAGATTAATTAATAAGGATGCCAAAGCCAAAGTACAAGAGAGTATTATTAAAAATAAGCGGAGAAGCTTTGCTGGGTAAAGTTTCTTATGGTATTGATACTGAGGTAATAAATGGAATTGCCGACCAGATAAAAGAAGTAACCGAGCTAGGCGTAGAGGTGGCTATTGTAATTGGCGGGGGTAATTTCTGGAGGGGTGGACCGGCCAGTGCCAATGGGATGGACAGGACTACTGCTGATTATATCGGTATGCTGGCAACCATTATGAATGCACTGGGCCTGCAGAATGCTTTGGAAAACAAAGAAGTATGGACTAGGGTGCAGACTTCAATATCCATGCAGGAGGTTGCTGAGCCTTTTATTAGAAGAAGGGCGGTAAGGCATCTGGAGAAGAAAAGGGTAGTTATCTTTGCCGGTGGTACAGGAAATCCCTATTTTACCACTGATACTGCAGCCGCTCTGAGAGCGCTGGAAATAGATGCAGAAATAATATTCAAGGCCACCAAAGTGGACGGGGTTTACGATAAAGATCCTGTAGTTTATGCTGATGCCAAGAAATATAAGACCCTGAGTTATCTGGATGTACTTAAAAAGAATCTCAGGGTTATGGATTCTACTGCTACATCTCTTTGTATGGATAATAATTTACCCATAGTGATTTTTAACATAAATAAGCCAGGAAATATAAAAGGTGTAATAATGGGTAAAAAAATTGGTACCATAGTAATGAAAGGGTAAGAAATGAAGGATAAAGTATTTAAAGAATCCGAAGAAAGAATGAAACAATCTGTTGAAAAAACCCAACATGAATTTAATACCATCAGGACTGGAAGAGCTACAGTGGCCTTACTGGATGAAATATTTATTGATTATTACGGTTCCAAGACCCCTATAAAACACGTAGCCAATATAAGCATACCGGAAGCAAGGACCATGGTTATAGCTCCCTATGAGCCGAAATTCTTAAAAGAGGTTGAAAAGCAGATACTTGCTTCAGATCTGGGCATTACTCCCAATAATGACGGAAAAGCAGTCAGGCTTAGTATCCCTCCCTTAAATGAAGAAAGAAGAAAGGAACTGGTTAAACTGGTTAAAAAAATTGCAGAGGAGGGCAGGGTATCGGTAAGAAATATAAGAAGGGATTTAAATGATCAGTTAAAGAAGATGGAAACTGATGGAGATATTACTGAAGATGATCATATCAGGATGCAAAAAGATGTCCAGGATTTAACAGATAAATATATTGAAAAGATTAATGAAGCTTTGTCCAACAAAGAAAAGGAAATCATGGAAGTGTAGGTAACCATATTGAATTTTATCTCTTCCTTTCTTTCTTCAATCCTGACTCCGAAAGTCAAAGACTTAAAAAAAGGTAGTGTACCTCAACATGTGGGAATAATAATGGATGGCAATGGACGGTGGGCTGCCAGGAGACATCTTCCCCGGGTAGTGGGCCACCGCGCAGGGGTAGCTACTTTAAGGCAGGTTATAAAAACCTCGGTTGAGCTGGGGGTAAAATACCTTACTGTTTTTGCATTTTCCAGTGAAAACTGGGACCGGCCCCAGCGTGAAGTTGATTTTTTAATGGATCTTTTTGTGGATACCCTGGGCCAGGAGCTTGATTCTTTGAATAAAAACGGGGTAAAAATTAAAATTATTGGAAGCAAGAAAAAGACCCCGGAGAAGGTTTTACAATGTTTTAACCATGCAGAGGATATTACCAGCAGCAATAATAAAATGGTGTTTAATATTGCCTTTAACTATGGTTCCCGGGGAGAAATAATTGATGCGGTAAAAAACATAATCAGGGACTGCCGGCGGGGTAAAGTTGATATAGAGGATATAAATGAAAAGCTAATTTCAAGTTATACCTATACCAGGGAATGCCCTGATCCTGACCTGATAATCCGGACCAGCGGCGAGTATAGAATAAGTAATTTTCTGTTATGGCAGAGTGCATATACTGAATTTTATTTTACCAGAACGCTGTGGCCGGATTTCAGCAAAAAACATTATCTTAGAGCAATACAGAATTACCAAAAAAGAAACCGCCGTTTTGGCAGGGTACAGTAGATACTATGGATAGTTTGTTAATGGTTGGACAATATATTCTGGCTATACTGGGTTTTTCATTCATAATTCTGGTTCATGAATTTGGTCATTTTTTGATGGCTAAACTGAGCGGAATGCATGTAGAAGAATTCTTTATAGGCTTTGGTCCCAGGTTATTAAAATTTAAATCCAGGTCTGGAACCCTCTGGGGCATTAATGCCATACCGGTTGGAGGGTATAACAAGATATTGGGGATGGAACGGGACTCCAGGGTTCCCACGGAAATGGAACATAAATCCTATTCCAATAAACCTAATTATAAAAAATTTCTGGTTATAGCCGGCGGGGTATCTCTTAATGCAGTAGTAGCAGTATTGCTGATAATGCTGTTTTTAAGCATGGGGGTGTATCAGGCAACTACCGTTATTGACTATATCGATCCCCAGGCTCCTGCTTCAGAGAGTGGACTGCAGCCCGGAGATAAGGTTATTGCCATTGATGGAAATAAAATTGAAAGCTGGGAAGAATTTTCTACTGCCACCAAGCAGCATCAGGGAGCCCAGACTGAATATACCCTATTAAGGGATGGAGAAGAATTAAACATCGGGGTGGAATTGGAGCAGACAGAAGAAGGATTCTATCTGGGAATAGGGCCTCAAGTTGTAAAGCAGAATCTTTCTTTTGGCCAGGTGGTGAAGCAATCCATGGTTATGACCTGGGATATTATAGTTACTTATGTAAGACTTTTCGGCATGCTTTTTCAGGGACAGCTGTCCTTCAGTGAAGCCAGGCCGGTATCGCCGGTTGGGGTTATAAGTATCTTCCAGCAGTCGGCAGCCATGGGGGCACAAAATTTTATTCTTTTTATAGCTCTGGTTTCTCTGATTGTTGGTTTTGGAAACCTGATACCCATATTGCCCCTGGATGGAGGGCATATAGTGGTACTAATAATAGAAAGCATAAGAAAGAAACCACTTCCCAGGAGGTTATTAGAGGTTCTTAATACCCTGGGTATAATATTTTTAATCTCACTTTTAGTTGTAGGTTTTGTTTATGATATAATAAGCCCATTTAACCTGCAGAATATGTAAATATGGATATAAAAAGAAAAAAAACAAGAGAAATAAAGGTAGGAAGTTTAAAAATTGGCGGCAATAATCCGATTATTGTACAGTCTATGACCAAATCAAAATTGCAACAGGCCGGGGCTATAGAAGAAGAAATCAAGCTGCTTATACAGGGGGGTTGTGAAGTAATAAGGGTGGCTGTTCCCGATAATGATTCCCTGAGTTATTTGAAGTCGCTGAAGAAAAAAAATGTTTTTCGGGTTCCGCTGGTAGCAGATATCCAATTTGATTATAAATTAGCGCTGGGCAGTCTTGATCTGGGAGTTGACTGCATCAGGATAAATCCGGGTAATATTGGAGGCAGGGAACGGCTGTCTATGGTTTTAAAAGAAGCAGCCCGGAAAGGTGCTGCCATAAGGGTTGGAGTTAATTCAGGTTCTCTAAAGAAGGGGCTGCTGGAAAAAAATAATGGGAATATGGCTGAAGCAATGGTAGAGAGCGTATTGGAAAGTGTCAGGTTTTTTGAAAACCATGGTTTTTACAACTTTAAAATATCAGCTAAGGCTTCTTCGGTTCTGGATACCATAGAAGTTTATGAAAAAATATCAGAAAAGCTGGATTACCCTCTGCACTTGGGGGTTACTGAAGCAGGTCCTTTACTGGGGGGCAGCATTAAATCTTCATTGGGTCTGGGCATACTCTTATCTGAAGGTATTGGAGATACCATAAGGGTTTCATTGACTGATTCTTCTATTCAGGAGGTAAGGGCTGCTTATCTTATTTTAAATAATCTTGGTTTGCGCAATTATGGAGTAGATATTATATCCTGCCCTACCTGTGGAAGGACCAGGGTTGATTTACAGGATATTGTAAGACAGGTGGAAGATATAACCAGGGGAATAAAGCTGCCTATCAAGATTGCGGTAATGGGATGTGTTGTAAACGGCCCCGGAGAAGCCAGGGATGCGGATCTGGGTATAGCTTTCGGCAAGGAAAAAGCAGCTATATTTATCAAAGGCACTATAAAGAAAAGGGTACCTGAAAAAAAGGTATTAAAAGAGTTTGAACAGGAATTGCAATTATTATTAGACAGGTGAATTATGAGATTTACACAATATTATATCCCTACTTTAAAGGAAGATCCCAGTGAATCCGAGCTTAGAAGCCACTCACTTTCTTTAAGGGCGGGTCTTATCAGGAAAGTTGCTTCGGGAATATATACCTATCTTCCCCTGGGGCTCAGGGTTTTGAGAAAAATTGAAAATATTGTACGGGAAGAGATGAATAGGGCAGGAGCTATTGAGCTTATGCTATCGGTTATTCAGCCGTCCGATTTGTGGCAAAAGTCTGAAAGATGGGATCAGTATGGGCCGGAAATGTTCAGGTTAAAGGACAGGAATCAAAGGGATTTCTGTCTTGGTCCCACCCATGAAGAACTGATTACTTACCTGGCTTACCTGGACCTGAAATCCTATAAAGAGCTACCGGTTAATTTGTACCAGATTCAGACTAAATTCAGAGATGAAATCAGACCCAGATACGGGTTGCTGAGGGCCAGGGAGTTTATAATGAAGGATGCTTACAGCTTCTGCAAAAACCCGGAAGAACTTGATGAAGTATACCAGGCTATGTATAAGGCTTACAGCAGGATAACTGAAAGGCTGGGGCTGGAGTATCTGGTGGTAGAGGCGGATACCGGACTCATAGGAGGAAGTTTTTCACATGAGTTTATCATTTTAGCCGAACAGGGTGAAGAAGTAATGGTTTTATGCCCCGACTGCGGCTATTCCGCAAAACAGGAGGAGGCAATTTTTAAAGCTGGTAATAAATCTCCGGAAGAAGATAAAAAAGAACTGAAAATGGTACATACTCCCGAGGTGAGCAGTATTGAGAAACTTTCAGATTTTCTGGGGGTTGCAGCCGACAGTATAGTTAAATCTCTGGTAATGGAAGGAAAAGATGGCAGCCTGTATGCATTTTTGGTTAGTGGTGAACGGGAGCTGGATATAGATAAGGCTTCGAAAGTAGCCCGGACCGAACTGGGCATGGTGGACCAGTCTTTGGCCCATGATTTAAATCTTGGCTTTTTCGGGCCCATAGGAGCCAGGGAAGATATTAAATTTTTTGCTGATAATTCCATAAAAGGAAAGATAAATTTCATTATAGGTGCCAATAAAAGGGATCACCATTACATTAATGCCAATTACGGACGTGATTTTAAAGTGGATGACTGGGGGAGTTTCACTTACCCTGTTGAAGGCGATTGGTGTAAACACTGCGGCAGCAGGTTGACTTTTAAGAAGGGTATTGAGATAGGACATATATTCAAACTGGGCACCAAATACAGCCGGAAACTCGAGGCCAGCTTCCTGGATAAAGATGGTAAGAGGATGCCTTTTCAGATGGGCTGTTATGGCATAGGGGTAAGCAGGATAATGTCTGCAGCTATAGAACAGCTAAGCGATGATGACGGCATAATCTGGCCAGAGTCAATTGCACCTTTTGATGCTGAAATCATAGTTATCAATGCTGATGATGAAGCTATGGTCCAGGCGGCTGATAAAATATATGGGCAGCTGTGCGATATGGATATAGATGTTCTGTATGATGACCGCAATATAAGGGCAGGTATAAAGTTTAAGGATGCTTCACTTATAGGTATACCCGTAAGGCTTATTGTGGGAAAGAATACGGTCCAAAAAGGGATTGTGGAATTAGAATTCAGAAAGGGCAGGCAGAAAGAAGAGGTTGAATTAAAAGATTTACCACAATTTATGGCCCAAATAAAACAACTGCAAAAGACTTAATGGAATCCCAAAAACCAGAAAAAATCTGCGGAGTCCTGGAAAGAATTGTTTTTAATAACCAGGAAACCAGCTTCCTGGTGGGAAGGCTGCGATTGGATAATAGTAAACGGCTGGCTACCATTGTAGGAAGTTGCCCCGATATGGAATGCGGCCAGCATTTGGAAGTTAATGGCCACTGGTTTGAGGATCCAAAATACGGGAAGCAGTTTAAAATAGAAAGCACCAAACTGGTGGCTCCCCAGACCATTGAAGGCATAGAAAAATATTTAGGGTCTGGCCTGATTAAGGGTATCGGCCCGGCTATGGCCAAAAAGATTGTTGATAGATTCAACATGGATACCCTGAAAATTTTGGATAAAAATCCAGGGAGACTATCAGAGATAGAGGGTTTTGGGGCCAAAAGAATAGAGACAGTTAAGCAAGCCTGGGACAGGCACAGGGATTTAAGGGATGCCATGGTTTTTTTAAAAACCTATGGACTGGGAAATGCTCTGTCCATTAAAGTCTACAAGCACTACGGCAAAAAATGCATAGACATAATCAGGAAAAACCCTTATCGGCTCTGTGAGGATATTTTTGGCATAGGGTTTAAAACTGCTGATTCTATAGCCATAAACATGGGTATCAGCAAAGATTCCATGTTCAGGACTAAAGCGGGAATAATTTATTTGCTGGAGAATATGGAAACTGCCGGACATTGCTATTATCCCTATCAAAAATTGATAGAAGCTGCAGCTGATTTTCTGCATATAGATCTGGATCTGGCCAATAAGGCTCTGGGTGAGTTAAAACAGGAAAAAAGGGTAGCGGTAATTGCCGGATATGAACCCAGGGTTTACCAGAGGGAAATATATGATGCAGAAGTTTCTGTTGCCGCCAAGTTAAAAAAAATTCAGGAAAGTCCTCTGGCCCAACAGAATTTAGATAGCAGAAGCATAGATAAAATTACGGATGAGCTGGCCGGACGCAATAATATATTCTTAGATACAGAGCAAAAACAGGCTATCGCTAAGGCTAATACTGAGAAAGTACTGGTAATTACCGGCAGTCCGGGTACAGGAAAGAGTACAATAATGAATTTTGTACTTATGACCCTGAAGATGCAGAACAGAAAAGTTATGCTGGCTGCACCTACCGGCAGAGCCTCAAAAAGGCTTTCCCAGACTACAGGCAAAGAGGCCAAAACCATACACCGGCTTCTAAAATATAATCCCAAACGCAACAGCTTTAGCAAGAATAAAGAGAACCAGATAGATACTGATGTATTAATTATAGACGAAGCTTCCATGATTGATATCAGGCTGTTTAACTCCTTGCTGGAGGCAGTGAAAGATGAATCACAAATAATACTGGTGGGTGATGCTGACCAGCTGCCATCTGTAGGACCGGGTAATATATTAAAGGACATAATAGAATCCAGGCAATTCCCGGTAGTGACACTGAAAAAAATATACAGGCAGGAGGGGCAGAGCCTGATTATACAGAATGCCCACAAGGTAAGGGACGGGGTGTATCCTTATACCGGTAAGCCTAAAAATAATGACTTTTTTTTCATAGAAAAAAATGATCCCGAACAGGTAGTCAGTCTTATACTGGAACTGATATTGGATAAACTACCGCAAAAATTTAATTTTAACCCCCTCAGTGACGTACAGGTACTGGTACCCACCAACAAGGGAACGGTAGGGGTAGACAATCTGAATAAAGCCATACAGAAAAGAATAAATAACAGTGGCACCAAAATATCAGGACCCAGGTTTGAGTTCAGGTTAAATGATAAGGTCATCCAGCTAAAAAATAACTATGATAAAGATGTCTATAATGGTGATATAGGGTTTATAAAATACATTGACTCAAAATTAAAGGAAGTTACCATTGATTTTGAAGGCAGGAACGTGCTTTACAATTTTTATGAGCTGGATGAAATAACCCTTTCTTATGCTATTTCTATACATAAATCCCAGGGTTCTGAATTTCCCTGCATAATAGTCCCATTGCTTACTTCTCACTATATGCTTCTACAGAGAAACCTGCTTTATACCGCTATTACCAGGGCGCAACAGGTGGCCATCCTGATTGGTTCAAAGAAAGCAATAGGTATAGCTATAAACCGCAATATAGTAGGAGACCGTTATACCGGCCTGAAAGAAATGCTGGCTTAATTAGAGATTCTATTATATTGAATTTTTTTTATTATGTGCTATACTTATTTACAAATTTCAGCAACAATAATGTTTAAGGATAGTGGGCATGACCCACTATTTTTATTGTTTATCTAAATTTTACAAAGGTGATGAAGTTTGAATAAGGAATTGATAGCGGCTTTAAGGGAGCTGGAAAAAGAAAAAGGCATTAAGCTGGATACTATTATAGATGCACTTAATGTTGCCCTTAATTCTGCATATAAGAAAAATTATAAAATAGATTTTGACAGCAGGGTAGAGGTGGATACCGAGACCGGTGAAATTAAGGTGTTTAAGGTATTAACCGAAGATGAAAAAAGCGATAATGATGCTGATGAACTGGAAGTAACCCCTGACAATTTTGGCAGGATTGCCGCCCAAACAGCCATGCAGGTGATTAAGCAGAGGATAAAGGAAGCTGAGAGGGAAATAATGTATGAAGAATTCAAGGACAGAGTGGGCGATCTGGTTACCGGTATAATACAGCAAAGTGATGCACGTTTTACCCTGGTGGATTTGGGCAAGGTAGAGGCTTTGCTTCCCCAGCATGAGCAGGTAGCTAATGAGAGATACAGACATGGGGAAAGAATAAAAGCTTTTATATCAGAGGTAAGGAAAACCACCAAAGGTCCCCAGGTGATAGTTTCCAGGACTCATACCGGCCTTATAGAAAGGTTGTTTGAACTGGAAGTGCCTGAAATTGGAGAAGATATCGTAGAAATAGTCAATATTGCCCGGGAGCCCGGTTACAGGACCAAGATTGCGGTAAAATCAAATGATAAGAATGTTGATCCTGTAGGCGCCTGTGTTGGCCCCAAAGGGTCCAGGGTTAGAATGGTTGTTGATGAGCTGAGCGGAGAAAAAATAGATATTGTATGTTATAGCCAGGATGTAGTAGAGTTTATAAAGAATTCCCTATCCCCGGCAAAAGTAAACAAGGTACTTACTGAAGAAGAAAGGAAGTTTGCCCTGGTTGTGGTTCCCAACGACCAGCTGTCTTTAGCTATAGGCAGAGAAGGACAAAATGCCAGGCTGGCAGCCAAGCTTACTGGCTGGAAAATTGATATAAAAAGCCAGAGGCAATTTGATGAAGAACTGGAAGAGGCCAGGAGAGAAAGATTAAAGATCAGGCAGCAGTCGGAGGAACAGCCAGAATAAATTTTTTGAACGGAAGTGATTTAAAATTAGAGTATATGAAATAGCAAAAAAGAATAAAATATCCTCAAAGGAATTAATGAAACTGTTGCAGGATGAAGGTATAGAGGTAAAAAGCCATATGTCTTCAGTCAGTCCGGATGTGGAAAAAAAGATCCAGAAGTTGTTAGGCTCCAAGAAACCTGACAAAAAGAAAAAAGGCGGCTGGGAAGAAGAAAAGAGGCAGAGCATTAGAAGTGTATTGGATAAAGAGCTGGATAAAGAAGAAAAAAATGGAAGAATAAGGTTAAAGAGTACTTCCAGGAGAAAGAAGCAGGCCAAACCTAAGGACGACAGCTCCAAAAGCAGTGGCACAACCACCAAGGAAAAGAAGGCAGCCAGGCCTCAAATAAAGAAAGTGATTGAGCTTCCGGACGGGATAAATGCAAAACAGCTTTCGGAGAGAATTGGTGTATCTTCCAGCGATCTGGTGCAATCATTGTTTAATATGGGGGAAATGGTTAACATAAATCAGCCCCTAAGCAGGGAACTTATAGAATTCTTATCCAATGAATACAATTTTAAATACAATATCATCGGTTTTGAAGAGAAAATTGAAGAGGTATATGATGATTCAGAAGAGGATTTAGTAATAAGGCCTCCTATTGTTACCGTAATGGGCCATGTAGACCATGGTAAGACAACTTTGCTGGATTCTATCCGTGATACCAAGGTAGCCACCAGCGAAGCTGGGGGTATAACCCAGGATATAGGTGCTTACCAGATAAGGCATAAGGATAAAAAGATAACCTTTATTGATACGCCCGGCCATGAGGCATTTACTACTATGAGGGCCAGGGGCGCCCAGGTCACAGATATAGCGGTAATAGTGGTGGCAGCCAATGATGGGGTAATGCCCCAGACAGTAGAAGCCATAAACCATGCCAAAGCTGCAGGAGTCCCTATAATTGTAGCCATAAACAAGATTGATTTGCCCAATGCCAACCCCAACAAGGTAAAACAGGACCTTACTGAATACGACCTGGTTCCCGAAGAGTGGGGAGGCGAAACAATTTGCGTGGAAATTTCAGCAGAAAAGAAGACCAATATAGATGAGCTTCTGGAAATGATACAGCTGGTAGCGGAGATGAATGAAATAAAGGGAAACCCGAATGTTGAGGGAAGTGGAATAATAATTGAGTCCAAGCTGGATAAAAGCATGGGTCCTATTGCTACTGTCCTGATTAAAAGAGGCACAATAGAGATAGGTGACTCTTTTGTTACCGGCAGTTCTACCGGCAGGGTAAGGTCAATTATTGATGAGAAAGGCAAAAGGATTAAGAAGGCTGTATTATCACAGCCGGTAGAGATTATGGGATTTTCCACTGTGCCCCAGGCTGGTGATAAACTGTTTGTGGTCAAGAGTGAAAAAGTAGCTAAAGAAATTGCCAGCAAAAGGGACTATGATATTAAGATGTCTAAAATGGCTGAAACTAAAAAGAGCATGACCCTGGAAGAGCTGTCCAGAATATCAGAGCAGGAAGAGGTAAAGAAACTGGCCATAGTACTTAAGGCGGATTCCAATGGTTCCCTTGATGCAGTAGTTAAGGCTTTGGGTAAGATAGAAGAAGAGGATATAAACATTGATATTATACATAGGGGAGTAGGGGCCATTACCGATAGTGATATTATACTGGCATCTGCCTCAAATTCAGTGGTAATAGGATTTGGTGTGGTTCCAACCAGCAGCGCAAAGCAGGTAGCCAAAAAAGAAGATATAGAAATAAGGACCTATAATATTATTTACAAACTTATTGATGATTTGAGTCTGGCTTTCAAGGGCCTGCTGGAGCCGGAAATAGAAATAGTAGAAAAAGGAAAAGTTGAAGTAAGAGAGTTATTCAAGATACCCAAGGTGGGCTCAGTTGCCGGTTGTTATGTTCTGGAAGGTGAAGCTGAAAGGGGCAACCCGGCAAGGATAATAAGGGACGGCAAGATAATTTATGAAAGTAAGATTGCTACCATACACCGGTTTAAAGAAGACGTGAAGAAGGTATCAGCAGGTTATGAATGCGGGATCAGGATTGAGAATTTCCAGGACCTTAACAAGGGTGACATCATCGAAGTTTTCCAGGAACAAGAGGTAGCTCCATAAAGTGGTTGTTATGGATCGCATAAAGAAGTTGGAAATTGATTTAAAAAGAGAGCTGGGCTTTGTAGTCAACAGTCTGGTAAAAGACCCCCGGCTGGGCTTTGTAACCATAACCGGAATAAATTTATCCCCTGATTTTAAATACCTGGATGTCTACGTCAGTGTCATGGGCGGCCAGGAAAAAATTGATCAGAGCATGAAGGCTTTGGACCGGAGTAAAGGATTTATTAAAAAGAAGCTTAATGAAAGAATAAAGTTGAGGGCTGTACCGGTTTTACGTTTTCAATATGATGAGTCTATTGATAAAGGTATGAGAATTACTGAAATTCTGGATGAGTTAAAGAAGAATAATGAATTATAACAGGTAGCATAAATTTGAGTACGGACAAAGATATTGATAAATTCGTAAAAATAATCAAAGATAATAATCTTTTTTTAATTTTATCCCATCTATTCCCTGACGGCGATTCTCTGGGTTCACAAACTGCATTGCACTGCCTGCTGGAGCGGCTAGGCAAGCAGAGTTATATAATTTGTCAGGATGATATTCCTTACCAGTACAGGTTTTTGCCCGGTTTAGATGAAGTTAAAAATAATTTTGAAGATTTAATGCTTGAACAGGAACCGGTAACCATCTGCCTGGATTGTGCTGAAGAGAAAAGAATGGGTATAGATTTTAAGGCCCTTAAACAGAAATCCAGGACTATTATCAATATTGATCATCATATAAACAATTCCCATTATGGTGATATTAATTTAATAGATTCACAGAAGTCAGCAACCGCCCAGATCTTGTTTGAAATAATGGATAAATTTTTTGATGGTTACATGAACCGGGATATAGCGTTAGGCATATATACAGGTATCCTTACCGATACCGGCAGGTTTCAATACGAGAATACCACTGCACAGGTTCACAGGATTGTAAGCAGTCTGCTTGAACAGGGGATAGTCCCGGCAGAAATTTTTTCCAATATTTATGAAAATGATCCCTTTAACCGGATTAAACTTCTGGAAAGGGTATTTAAAAGAATCAGGTTTGTGCCGGATAAGCAGGTAATTTATTCTTTTACCTTGCAGGAGGACTTTCAGCAGCTGGGCCTGCCTTTTTCAGCCCAGGATGGAATAATTGAAATACTCAGGGGCATAGAGGATGTTAAGATTGCTGCCCTTATAAAGCAGGTAGACAACCACCATTATAAAATAAGCCTCAGGACTTCCCGGAAAGATTTAAATGTAGCCAACCTGGCTGCCAGATTTGGGGGAGGCGGACACCAGATGGCAGCAGCTTATTCCCGGGAAGGGGATATAGAAAGAATTGCAAAGGACCTTTTAGATAGTGTAGACAGTTATGGAAAAAATTAATTTAAGCCATACAAATGGCATCTTTTTGGCCAATAAAAGGAGCAAAATTAGCTCTTATGACCTGATAAGGGAAATAAAGAAGGTTTTTTTTTAAATAAAATTGGGCATGCAGGAACCCTGGATCCATTGGCACAGGGTTTGATAATAATCTTAATTAACAGGGCTACTAAACTGTCCCAATTTTTTCTGACCATGGACAAGGAATACCGGGCTACAATTAAGCTGGGGATAGAAACTGATACCTGGGATAATGAAGGAAGAGTGGTAAGCAGGTCTACTCCTGCAATTTATAAGCAGAAGGAATTTGAAAGAATGCTGGAGTCATATGTAGGGACAAATTACCAGGAGCCTCCTATGTATTCAGCTATAAAATATAAAGGCAGGCCGCTTTACAGTTATGCCAGAAAAGGCAAAAAGATTGAGATAAAAAGAAGGAAAATAAATATTTATTCCATGAAGCTGCTGGATTATTCACAGGATAAGCTGACTGTAAATATGGTTTGCAGTTCCGGTACTTATGTAAGATGGGTAGCCCATCATCTGGGGAAAAAACTTGGTTGTGGGGCGATGCTGTCCGGGCTTGTCAGGACCAGGATAGGTAATTTTAATTTAAGTGATGCAAGTGGTGTGGACTATCTGGAAAACAAATTGCCGGATAGGCTAATAGGTATAGACAGCGCTCTTGCCGGCTGCAGAGAGGTAGCAGTAAAAAAGGAATTCAAAAATCAGATAATTAATGGCCGCTGGTTGGACAGAGAGAGGGCTGAAGGATGGCCAGGCAGGGGGCTGGAGCCTGATGAAATGGTAAAGATAAAAGATGGCCGGGGCCACCTGCTGGCGGTATATAAGGTGGATAAGCAATATCAGCCGGGCAAGGAATGGTTAAGACCAATGGTAATTTTAAATTAGAACTAGGGGTAATTTTTGACTGAGATAATTGAGCTGCAAAAGTTAGGCGCGGATTACCTTGCTGGAAAAAAAATAGTTGTGGTAATAGGTTTTTTTGATGGCCTGCACCAGGGGCATCAAAAGATTATTGGGAAGTGTATTCAAAGGGCCGAAAAGATTAATGGCAGCAGTCTGGTATTTACCTTTGACAAGCCGCCCTTAAATGTTATTAAAGGCTCTACCCATAAAAAACTTATCACTTCTTTTGAAGAAAAACTGGAATTGATTGGCAGAATGGGGGTAGACTATATAGTAACTGAAAGTTTTAGCAGGCAGTTCTCCATGATTAGCCCCCGGCAATTCTGCCAGAAAATTTTACTTGAAAAGTTTCACCTGAAAGAAATATTTGTGGGTTCCGGCTTCAGGTTTGGTTACAAAGGGCAGGGAGATGAACAGTACCTTAAACAATTCTTTTTAAAGCACGGGGTTAAGGTAAATATTATCCCTCTTTACCGGATAGGGGATATTACTGTATCCAGTACCAATATCAGAAAATTTTACGGAGAAGGCGATATAGATAAGGTTAAGCTGCTTCTGGGCAGAAAACCATGCCTGTGGGGTATGGTGGAGGAAGGCGCAAAAAGAGGCAGGGGTCTGGGTTTTCCCACTGCCAACATAGGTGTAGGTAAGAAATTCGTGTTTCCCGGAGATGGTGTGTATCTGGGGGAAGCGGAATTAGATAAACCTGGAGTTTTACCATGCCTTGTAAATATTGGCAACAACCCTACCTTTGGGAATTCAGATACCCAGCTGGAGGTTTTTATATTGGATTTTAATAAAAGCATCTATGGTGCTAAAATAAGGGTGTGCTTTTTAAAAAAATTAAGAAGGGAAATAAAGTTTAGCAGCCCGGACCAGTTAAAATTACAGATAGAAAAGGATGTCAGGGCGGCTAAAAATTATTTTAATATAAGTTAGTTCCCATTTATTTTAATTGTAATAATAAAATAGTTGTGATAAATTATTGAGCGATGTAAATTCAAAAGGAGATGGAAAAGTTGGGTTTAGAGAAAGAAAACAAGAGTAAAATAATAGATGAATTTAAAGTTAATGAAACGGATACTGGTTCATCTGAGGTTCAGGTGGCATTGTTAACCGAAAAAATTAATCAATTAAATGAGCACTTGAAGAAAAATAAGAAGGACCATCATTCCAGGAGAGGTCTGGTGATGATGGTTGGAAAGAGGAAGAGGTTGTTAAGGTATATACAGGACAATGAACTGGACCGGTATAAAAAATTAATAAAGAAATTAGGTTTAAGGAAATAGTAAGGAGTAGGAAATTAGTTTGAATAATGAATTTTTAAAAGAGGAAAAGTGTGAAATAAAGGTTGGCAACGAAAATATAATGTTTGCCACCGGGAAGATAGCCAAGCAGGCTAATGGTGCGGTTTTAGTAAAATCCAGCGGAAATGGAGTCCTGGTTACTGCAGTAATGGGGGAAAACCCCCGGGAAGGTACGGACTTTTTTCCTTTAGTTGTAGATGTTGAAGAAAGAATGTATGCTGCAGGTAAAATACCGGGCGGTTTTTTTAAGAGGGAGGGAAGATCTTCGGAGAAGGCAATACTTACTGCCCGTCTGGTAGACAGGCCCCTGAGACCCTTATTTGATAAAAATATCAGAAACGAAATGCAGGTTGTTGCTACGGTTCTCTCTGTAGATCAGATAAGCCCTTACGATATACTGGTATTAAACGGGGCTTCCATGGCTCTGTATATATCCGATATTCCCTTTTATGAACCAATTGGAGCAGTCAGGGTAGGTAGAATAGGGGAAGAATGGATAATTAATCCAACCTATGATGAACTGGAAAAAAGCAAAATTGACATTGTGGTTGCAGGTACGGAAAAAGAAATAATTATGGTAGAAGCTAATGCCAAGGAAGCAGACGAAGAAATAGTTTTGGAAGCCATAGATATAGCCCATCAGAATATAAAAAAGATAATAGAATTGCAGCACCAGTTCAGGGAAAAAGTAGGCAGGGAAAAAGTAGAAGTAGAAACATTTGGCTCACCAGAGGAAATAAAAGAAAAAGTGAGAGAGTTAAGCTATGATAAAATCAAGTCTCTGATGGAAACCATTGTGGGATATGCAGAAAGGGAAGACAGGGAACAGTTGCTGGATAATACCAAGAAAGGTTTTTTTCAGGATGAACTTAAAGTAATTCAGCAGCAGATTTTAGACCAGCTCTCTGAACAGTTTCCGGAGGATTCAGAAGCTATTAAAACCAGTTTAAAAGATGTTGAGCGTGAACTGGTAAGAGACACTATCGTAAACAAACACATAAGGCCTGATGGCAGGAAACCTGGGGATATAAGAAGGATAACCTGCGAGGTGGGTCTGTTTCCTGAAACCCACGGCTCTGGTTTGTTTACCAGGGGAAAGACTCAGGCTTTAACCATACTGGCGCTGGGTTCCATAAAGGAAGCCCAGAGAATCGACAGCCTGGGAGTGGAGGAATTTAAACGTTATATGCACCATTACAATTTCCCTCCCTTCAGTACAGGCGAGGTCTGGATGCTAAGGGGCCCCAAAAGAAGGGAAATAGGACACGGGGCGCTGGCAGAAAAAGCTCTGTACCCCATGGTACCTTCCGAGGAAGAGTTCCCTTATTCACTGAGACTGGTATCAGAAATACTTGAATCCAATGGTTCAACTTCTATGGCCAGCGTATGTGGAAGCACCCTGGCTCTAATGGATGCAGGTGTTCCTATAAAGAACCCGGTATCAGGGATAGCCATGGGTCTTATAAAGGCTGAGGATGGATCCCATATGGTTCTGTCTGATATACAAGCCATAGAAGATTTCTATGGAGATATGGATTTTAAGGTTGCAGGCACCAATGAAGGTATAACTGCATTACAGATGGATATAAAGGCAAAGGGTATAGACCTGAATATATTGAGGCAGGCTCTGGAGCAGGCAAAAGAGGGAAGGTTATATATATTACAGAAAATGCTGGATACCATTGCCATGCCCAGGGAACAGTTAGCTAAAACCGCCCCCAAAATTATATCCTTTAAGATACCCAAGGATAAGATTGGAGAGGTCATAGGCCCGGGTGGAAAAAATATTAAAATGGTAAAAGAGCAATTCGATCTGGAAGAAATAGAAATAACCGACTCTGACGGGGAAGGACTGGTTTCCATTGTGGGATATGACCAGCAGACAATTGTGGATGCAAGGTCGATGATTAAGACCATGCTTAAAGGTGTTGAAGATATTCAAGAAGGAGAAGAATTTCTGGGCACAGTTGTAGGTATCACCAATTACGGAGCCTTTATAAATATAATACCCAATATAGATGGTTTGCTGCATATATCCAAAATTGCTGATAAGAGGATAGATAATGTAGAGGACTATTTAAAACTCGGTGACAAAATACAGGTAAGAGTTTCCAATGTTGATCAAAAAACTAAAAAAATTGGATTAGAAAGGGCAGATATTTAATCAACTAGTTTTTAGAAGGAATATTTAGCCGATTGAAATTTGATGATTACCATATAACAGAATTAGATAATGGACTTAAGATTATTAGTGAAAAAATACCACATTTTAGGTCCATTTCACTAGGTTTTTGGATATTTGCTGGTTCCCGAAGTGAAAATAAAACCAATAACGGTATTACCCATTTAATTGAGCATCTGCTTTTTAAAGGCACTACTACCAGAAGCTACCGGGATATAGCTGTTGCTTTTGATTCTTTGGGAGCGGAGTATAATGCCTTTACCGATAAGGAAAATAGCTGCTTTTATGCCGATTTTATAGATTCACACCTGGATAAATGTTTACAGCTGCTGTTTGACGTGGTGTTTAATCCCTCTTTTGAATCACTGAATATTAAAACCGAAAAAAAGATTATTTATGAAGAAATTAAAATGGTTGAAGATAATCCCAGTGAAAATATTTTCAACTATTTTTACAAAGACTTATTTGCAGGGCATCCTTTAAGTTTAACTGTACTGGGACAGGGAGAGTCTTTAAAGAATATCAACCAGAAGGAGATTTGGAAATATTTTAGACAAAACTATAACCTAAAAAACTGTGTACTATCGGCAGCAGGAAACATAGGCCATGATAAGTTGGTGCGGGAAGTGGAGAAGAATATCGATGGTTTTAATCATGATGCCGGGGCGAATGCAAACCAGGTGAAAAAAACCCGGCCGGATAAGCGTAAATTTAAAAATGTTTATAGCCATAAAACCAAGGCAGTGCATCTCTGTTATGGTGGACTCGGGTGCAGCAGGACCCATCAGGACAAGTATCCTCTTTCTGTGTTTACAGTACTTTTTGGAGGTTCTATGAGCAGCAGGCTGTTTCAAAAAATCAGGGAAGAACATGGATTAAGTTATTCTATTTTTTCTACTAATTCGCAGTATGTTGATACCGGGGTAGTACTAACCTATGCTGGTTCATCGCCAAAAAACAGTTACAGGATTATAGAGCTGATTGAAGATGAGCTAAAGGACATAGAACGTAATGGTTTAACTGAGGAAGAAGTTATAAGGGCCAAGGAAAATCTTAAGGGCAGTATTGTGTTAAATGTGGAAGATATAAGTTCTAGGATGTTTAGAATGGGCAAGGCCTTATTGGTAGATAAAAAAGTTTTGACTATTGATGATATATTAAAGAAAATAGATAATGTTACCAGTAGCCAATTAATTGAAATTGTAAATAAATATTATAACCCGGAAGACCAGAGCTGGGTAATTCTGGGTGATTTGAAGGGGCAGAGGCAGTAATGCGGGTTGCAGTATTTGGAATATGCGGCAAGATGGGCCAGGCTATGGCCAGGGAATTGATAAGAGAGAAAGATGTTCAGGTAGTGGCGGGTTTCGACAACCTTCATACAGGCCAGGATATAGGAACATTTTTAAATATGGGTCCTACTGGAGCCAGGATCTATGATAGCTATGAAAAAATAAAACAGGCTTCGGTAGATACTATTGTTGATTTTACCCGTGCCGACATCTGTTTACAGACTATTAGCTGGGCAATTGATAACAGCATTAATATAGTAGTGGGCACAACCGGAATAAAAAAAAGTGACCTGGAAAGTATAAAAAAAAGGGCGAGTAGGACAGATTGCAAGGTACTGATAGCTCCCAATTTTTCTATCGGGGCGGTAATAATGGTAAAGCTTTCAGGGTTGATAGCCAGGTACTTTGACAACTGTGAAATAATTGAGATGCATCATGATAAGAAACAGGACGCCCCTTCCGGCACGGCTATTTCTACTTCAGAGGTTATTGCTGATTCCATGAAGTTTAATCACCAGAGATTAAAAGATTTTGAGGCAGAAACGGTGGAGTCAAGCAGGGGAGGCTTTATAAACGGCATACATACTCATAGTATAAGGCTGCCCGGTCTATTGGCCCATCAGAAGGTTATGTTTGGAGCAAAAGGGCAAACTTTTACTTTAAGCCATGACAGTATAGACAGGGCCGCTTTTTATCCCGGGGTGATTATGGCGTTAAGAAACCTGGATAAACTCGGGAACTACACTTATGGTTTAGATAAATTGATACAATTCTAGAGGTTAGGAGCATATATATGACAGGGCTAGGAGAAGTAATAACGGCAATGGTTACTCCATTTAACCAGGAGCTTGAAGTGGATCTGAATTTGACTCATAAGCTGATGGAATATCTGGTATCCAATGGCTCGGATGGGATTCTGCTTTCTGGAACCACTGGTGAATCTCCTACTTTAAGCGACCAAGAAAAGCTCAAACTGTTCAAATATGCTAAAGAGAATTTTGGCTCACAGGCAAAGATAGTTGCGGGTACCGGTTCCAATGATACCAGGCATACAGTAGAGTTATCCAGGCAGGCAGAGCAATTAGGGGTAGATGCTTTGCTGATAGTTACCCCTTATTACAATAAACCTACACCAGAAGGTGTGTACCGCCATTTTGAGGCTGTTGCCAGCAAAGTCAGCCTGCCCATAATAGTTTACAATGTTCCAGGCCGTACAGGTACCAATATAGATTGCAGCACCTGTATCCGATTATCTAAAATTGACAATATAGTAGGAATAAAGGAAGCAAGCGGAAACCTGTCCCAGATTTCAGAAATTGCCAGAGCTAAAGATAAGGATTTTATTATATATAGCGGCAATGATTGTGATACTCTGCCAATATTAAGTATAGGAGGTCAGGGAGTAATTAGCGTTGCCTCTCATCTTATGGGAAAACAGATAAAAAAGATGATTGGGGCTTTTAAGGATAGTGATATACAACAGGCCCGGGATATAAATAATTCTTTAATGGATTTTTTCAAAGTTATCTTTATTACTACCAATCCTGTACCTATTAAAGAAGCATTGAATTTGGCTGGGCTGGATGTAGGCAAAACCAGGCTGCCTTTATGGCAGATGGAAGATTATAAAAAGGAAAAACTAATTGATATATTAAAAAAATATTCAATTATAGAATAGCAAAAAAGGAGGATGATTATATAAGTAGATGCCAAAAAAAAGTAGTTTGAAAGTAATACCCCTGGGGGGTTTGAATGAGGTTGGTAAAAATTTAACCATTTTTGAGAAAGACAACCAGATAATAATTGTTGATTGCGGGGTAATGTTTCCCGATGAGGAAATGATGGGAATTGATTATGTTATCCCTGATTTTACCTATATCAAGAAGAACCAACATAAGGTTAAGGCCATTATTATTACTCATGGGCACGAAGACCATATCGGCGCCCTGCCTTTTCTGTTAAAGGAAATAAGTGCGCCTGTATATGCCACCAGGCTTACCATGGGGCTGATAAAGATAAAGTTAAACAGCTCTCAGAGACAGCAGGAATTTTATGAGATAGATCCGGATAAGCCCATCGAGATCGGACCTTTTAATGTTGATTTTTTCCGGGTTAACCATAGCATACCTGACGGGGTTGGACTAATAATAAAGACGGATATAGGAAATGTGGTGCATTCGGGTGATTTCAAGATTGATCAGACACCTGTAGATGGAAAGGTTACTGATTTTTTTAAAATTATCAAAGCAGGCCAGGAAGGGGTTCTGGCTTTATTCTGTGACAGTACCAATTCAGAAGAGCAGGGATATACCCTGCCGGAAAGGGATGTGGGCAAGACCCTGGAAGAGAAGTTTAATCTGGCGGATAAAAGAATTATTGTAGCCACTTTTGCTTCCCATATCCACCGCATACAGCAGATAATGGATGTAGCCCACAAATTTGATAAGAAAGTAGCAATATCGGGAAAATCCATGCTCAAGACTATCAGGATATCTTCGGAGCTGGGTTATTTGAAGATACCCGAAAAAACTATTGTTCCCATTACCAAAATAGATGATTTCCCGGTAAGAAAGATAGTAATTCTTTCTACCGGAAGCCAGGGGGAACCTCTTTCCGCACTGAATAAAATGGCGATGGGTGAACATAAAAGGGTACAGATAATGGGTGGAGATATGGTTATTATTTCCGCCTCTCCCATACCCGGAAATGAAAAATCTATTTCCAACACCATTAACCGGTTGATAAAGCAGGGTGCCGATGTGTTCTATGAGTCAATAGCCGGAGTGCATGTATCAGGCCATGCAGCCCGGGAAGAGATAAAAATGATGATTGGACTGGTCAGGCCGAAATATTTTATTCCCATACATGGGGAGAATAAGCACAAGATACAAAATGCAAAGATCGCTGAAGAAATGGGCATAGATGAAAAGAATGTAATTATTGCCCAGGACGGTTCCATTCTTAAGATGAATTCTAATCTCTGCAGGGTTTCCAATTCATTAAATCTGAAAACCATATATGTGGATGGCATTGGCAGAGGAAATATAGAGGATATGGTTTTAAAGGACAGGAGGCTGCTTTCCAGAGATGGAATAATAATTGCTATAGCCGGAATAGATGAAGAAAATAAAAAACTGGTAAATATGCCTGAATTTGTATTAAAGGGCGTGGTTTATCTGGAAAATTTTGATGATATCTTAAATGATTGTAAAAATGTGGTCACCGATTCCATCAGGAATGCTTTTGACCAGAATATTTCCAATGCGGCTATGGTTGAAAGCTATGTTAACGACAGGCTGGAAAAATATGTTTATAAAAAAGTAAGGATCAGACCTATAGTTACCACTAAAATAGTTAGCGTATAAAATGGCTGCCAAAAGCAAAAAGAAAAAAAAGGTAAATAGCAAAAAGAAGGTTAATAAAAAATCAGTAAATTATGTCAAAAAAAGAACAGAAATTTATGGCATAATTGTGATGGCCCTGTCTCTTTTACTGTTTATCGGATTATTTGGCCTGGGCTCAAGAGGTATAGCAACTTCTTCGGTTAACAATTTTTTAGCTTATATTTTTGGTCTGGGAAAGTATATCTCCCCTTTTTTGCTATTATTCTGGGGGGCAAGTTTTTTTATAAAAAGAATCAAACGCC
Source organism: Actinomycetes bacterium (assembly GCA_022396035.1). NCBI lineage: Bacteria > Bacillati > Actinomycetota > Actinomycetes > Actinomycetes bacterium. The sequence goes on from JAIOXO010000002.1 coordinate 58,231, forward strand.
TGCCCTCAAGGTTTGGATGGGGTTTTTTACTGCTGTTTCTGTCCCTGCTGGGGGTTTTCAGCACTACAGGCAATGTTGATAACATATTTGATCCAGTACTAATGCATTCCAGAGGGGGTATTGTAGGGGCTGGCATCTTTTACGGCCTTTCCAGGCTGGTGGGGCCTATTGGTTCATTAATTATTCTAGCTGTTCTGGTCCTGGTATCCATACTTATTATAACTAAAATTAGTTTAATAGAGCTGTTTAGAAAAATAATTAAGCTGGTAAGGTACGAAAAACCACCTCCCATAGAAATGAAGACAAATACTACCCGGCAAAATATTAAACCCGAAAAACCCAGGGCAGCAGTTACTGAGGTAGAGGAGAAACCGCCGGAAGTAATTGATTACTCGGCACAGGAAGAAACAGAGGTAATAAAAGTAAACAACCAGGGCCAGCTGGAGATACCCCTGGTGGAAAGTGAAGAAGAGGATACTGACTACCGGCTGCCGCCGGTAAGCCTGTTGAAAAAATCAAAAAGTGTTCACCCCCGGCTGTACAAACAGAATGTAAAAGAAAGGGCAGCTACGCTCAACCAGGTATTTAAGGATTTTAACCTGGCGGCTAAGGTTAACAGGGTGGTAAGGGGTCCCTCGGTTACCCTGTACGAGCTCAGCCTTGCTCCAGGTGTAAAGGTGCAGAGACTGTTAAGCCTGGAAGACGATTTCTGTGTAGCCATGGGCTCTCCCGATATCAGGTTTTTGACCCCCATACCCGGCAAATCAGCAATTGGAATAGAGGTACCCAATCAGATAAGGAGCCTGGTTACTCTGGGGGATATATTTGATGAAAAAAAATTGCTGGATGATTCTACGCTGCTGGAGGTTCCGCTGGGCAAAAACCTCTCCGGCGATATTGTATCCATGGATATCAGAGGCATGCCTCATGTGCTTATAGGGGGAGCAACCAATTCGGGCAAGAGTTCCTGTATAAACAGCATCATAATTTCATTGCTGTTAAAAGTTAAACCCAGCCAGGTTAAATTTATAATGATTGATCCGAAGATGGTTGAATTAAATATTTATAACGGCATCCCTCATTTGCTTACCCCGGTGGTTATTGAACCCAGAAAAGCAGCTTCTGCGCTTTCCTGGGCCACAGAAGAGATGGATAACAGGTTTAAGGTTCTTTCAGAATATAACTTTAAATCACTGGAAGAATATAATTACAGGATCAGGTCTGATTCAATAGAAGACCTAAAGCCCTTGCCCCATATAGTTATAGTGATTGATGAGCTGGCAGACCTGATGATGGTCTCAGCTTCAGAGGTTGAGGAAAGTATAATCAGGATTGCCCAGAAGGGAAGGGCAGTGGGTATCCACCTTATAATAGCAACCCAGAAACCGGTAGTAAAAATTATAACCGGGCTTATCCAGGGAAATATACCGGCAAGGATTGCTTTTAATGTAGCCAAGAATGTGGATTCCCGGGTTATACTTGACCAGAGCGGCGCGGAGAAACTTATAGGCAAAGGGGATATGTTGTATAAATCTCCTACTGCCAGCACACCTTTAAGGTTGCAGGGTGCTTTTGTTACCTCCAAGGAAATTGAGATAGTTACCGATTATATTAAAAATATCAAGAAGGCTGATTACAGCAAAGAGCTGGCAGAAAAAATACATACCCAGAAAAAGGTAGATATAGAAGAAGATGAGCTGCTTTATGATGCCCTGGAAGCAGTGGTTGATTTTGGGCATGCTTCAGCGTCTTTGCTTCAACGAAAGCTGAAACTGGGCTATTCCAGGGCAGCCAGGATTATAGATCAGCTGGAGGAAAAAGGCCTTGTAAGCGGTTATGACGGGAGCAAGGCCAGAGAAGTGCTTATAAGTAAAGATGACCTGCAAAAAATATTGAATAATAGAAAGGGATATTAAACAGTGGAATGTACCATATTGAGCATAGGTACCGAATTAAGCCTGGGTCTGGTTCAGGACACTAATTCCCACTTTATTGCGGATAAACTGGCCCATATTGGCATTGAATGCAATTATATGCATATTGTCCGGGATAATGTTGAAGAAATAAGTAGAATCCTTAACCTGAGCCTTGAGTTAAGCGATGTCATAATAGTAAATGGCGGACTGGGTCCTACCGATGATGATGTTACCAGGCAAGCTATAGCCAGGAGTCTGGGTCTGGAGCTGGTCAGGGATGAATCCCTTGATGCCGCCAGTTTAAAATATATAAGAAAAATTAAAACCGATGAAGTGAGAGAGAGATTGCTAAGGCAGTCTTATGTGCCCAAAGGTGCAATATCCTTTAAGCCCAGGATAGGAAGTGCTTCCGGGTTTGCCATTAATTACAGGGAGAAGTGGATTTTCAGTATCCCCGGAGTGCCCAGAGAGATGTCCGATATGCTGGAGGGTAATGTAATTCCCATGATTTCAGAAATAATTGGAAGCAGTGAAGATAGAAACATTAAAAAACTGGTATTGATGACTACCGATATAAGTGAAACCGAGATAGAAGGCAGGATAAAGGATTTAATGCCTGAAGCCAGGGAACAGGGAATAAGGGTAGGAATTACTGCCAACCCGGGATTTATAAAAGTAATACTGGTAGGGTCTGACCGCGGGGGCAAATATATAGAGGATATGGCAGCTAAAATGAAGGACAGGATAGGCCTAAATGTTTACGGTTTTAATGATACCCGGATAGGATATCATTTAAAGAAAGTAATTGAACAAAAAGGCAGACTCATAACTATAAGTACCGCCGAATCTATAACCGGAGGGCTTATTGGAAGCATGATTACGGATATAGACGGCAGCTCCGCCTACTATGCTGGCGGGGTGGTTGCTTACAGCAATGATGCTAAAATCCGAATACTGCAGGTGGATAAAGACCTTATAGCTAAAAAAGGTGCGGTAAGCAGCGAGGTTTGTATCCAGATGGCCAAAAGTTCAATGAAAATATTTGGCAGCAGTTACGGTGTAGCAGTTACCGGTTATGCCGGACCAGAGGGGAAAGAGGTTGGTTTAGTTTACTGTGCTATTTATGGTCCTGGAGACAAACATAGTGTAAGCGAAAGAAAATTTATTGGAACCAGGGAAGATATAAAATTCAGGACTGCCCAGTATGCTCTTAACCAGCTGAGAATCCGGGTGTTGGAGGATGAATAAAGTCCCCGCGGAAAGGCTGTTTGTATCCATAAATCTGCCTGACCATATAACTGAGACTGTTTACTGTCAGGGTAGAGATTATTTTTCTAACCACCGGGCTATAAAACAAATACCACAAAAAAATGTCCATATCACCTTAAAGTTTTTAGGAGATGTGCAGGCTGCCCGGATAGATGAGGTAGAGCAGGCTATAGCATCTTCGGTGGCTGGTATCAAAACATTTAATATTGAGCTGGACAACAGAATTGATGCCTTTCCGGCCATAAACAAAGCAGGGATTATATTTATTGGCGTCAGGCAGGGGGCAGAAGATATGGAAAAGATTTTTACCGGCCTGGAGCGCAATCTGGATGTTTTGGGGTTTAAACCGGAAAAAAGAAAATTTGTTCCTCACGCCACTATAGCCAGGATAAAGAAAAAGATGGATATAAGAAGGATTGCAGAAAAATTGAATTTTAAACAGTTTCCAGTGTTCAAATGTGATAAAATCATGTTAATGGAGAGTGAGCTAAAGACCACAGGAGCGGAATATAGAATCAAAAGAGAATTTGGGTTAAAATACTTTTAATTTGGTGATTTTAGTATTATTATGTAAATACATAAATATGTAAATATAAAAACTGGGGGATTTTATAAATGGACAGGGATAAAGTTATAGACAGTACCTTATCACAGATAGAAAGGCAATACGGTAAGGGCACCATCATGCGCCTGGGAAATCATGGGCCCTTGGTCGCGGTGCCTTCCATTTCCACCGGCTCTATCGAGATTGATCTAGCTCTGGGAATAGGAGGAATACCCCGGGGAAGAGTTACTGAAATATTTGGCCCGGAAGCGAGTGGAAAAACTACTCTGGCCCTGCATGTTATTGCTAATGCACAGAAAGGAGGGGGGATAGCGGCTTTTATTGATGCTGAGCATGCGCTAGACCCTATATATGCAAGGAATTTGGGTGTAAACACCGACGAACTTCTGTTATCCCAGCCTGATAATGGTGAGCAGGCGCTGGAAATTGCTGAAATACTTTTAAAAAGTGGAGCCCTGGATGTAATTGTAATAGATTCAGTGGCTGCTTTAGTGCCCAAAGCTGAGCTTGAGGGAGAGATGGGGGATACTCAAGTGGGGTTACAGGCCCGATTAATGTCTAAAGCCTTGAGGAAGCTTACAGGGGTAGTAAATAAAACTAAGACTTCTGTTGTTTTTATTAATCAGTTAAGGGAAAAAATTGGTATATTATTTGGAAATCCAGAGGTTACTCCCGGCGGCAGGGCACTAAAATTTTATGCTTCGGTAAGATTGGATATAAGAAGAATTGACAGTATTAAAGACGGTACTAATGCTATAGGCAACAGGATAAGGGTAAAAGTAGTTAAAAATAAAATGGCCTCTCCTTTTAAGAGCGCCGAGTTTGATTTAATGTATGGAAAAGGCATATCCAGAGAGGGCAGTATCCTGGATATGGGAGCAGAGCTGGATATAATAAACCGAAGTGGCTCCTGGTATTCATATGGTGATGAGAAAATCGGTCAGGGTAGAGAGAATGCCAAAGCATTCCTGCAGCAGAATCCAAAGATTGCCGAAAAGGTTGAAAAGGAAATCAGAAAGCAGTGTAACTTTGTAGAATCAGAAAGTAAAAACAAGCAGAACAACAGTAAAGAGTAGGTTTTAAAAAGAGGGTTGAAAAATTAGCAGAGCTGGGTTAGAATACACAAATGTTGCAGCTTTTTAGCTGTAAATATGATCTTAAAAAAAATTATTATTTTAAATATTAAATTATTGACTTCTTGTATGTGGGTGTTATAATTTACTTCGCTTAACAAAACTGCTCTTTTATTTTTTTTAGCTTCAATAAAAAATTAGCAGATATTTTTGTTGACATCGTATGTTTAATATGGTATTTTTTTTCAGGCTGTTTGGAGCCTGTATGTTCTTTGAGAACTAAATAGTGTAAGCTTTGGATATTACTTTTAATTACTTTTTGGGTTAATTGAGCTTTCGGGCTTGATTGGCTTAAAATTATATGAGAGTTTGATCCTGGCTCAGGACGAACGCTAACGGTGTGCTTAATACATGCAAGTCGAACGGGCGATGCGAAAGTGGCAACACTTTTGCAAAGCAAGTGGCGAACGGGTGAGTAACGCGTAGGCAATTTGCCTTAGAGATTGGAATAACCTCTTGAAAGGGAGGCTAATACCGAATGCCCTGTTTTTTTCGCATGAAATTTATAGGAAAGGGTGCCGCAAGGCTCCTGCTCTAAGATAAGCCTGCGTCCTATTAGCTTGTTGGTAGGGTAACTGCCTACCAAGGCGATGATGGGTAGCCGGTCTGAGAGGATGAACGGCCACACTGGGACTGAGATACGGCCCAGACTCCTACGGGAGGCAGCAGTAGGGAATATTGCGCAATGGACGAAAGTCTGACGCAGCGACACCGTGTGAAGGATGAAGGTCTTCGGATCGTAAACTTCTGTCAATTGGGGACGAAGGCAGTAGGGTTAATAGCCTCAATGCTGACGGTACCCAATAAGGAAGTCTCGGCTAACTCCGTGCCAGCAGCCGCGGTAAGACGGAGGAGGCAAGCGTTGTCCGGAATTATTGGGCGTAAAGAGCGCGTAGGCGGTTTTCCAAGTCATATGTGAAAACTTTAGGCTTAACCTAAAGATTGCATGTGAAACTGGATAACTAGAGTACGGCAGAGGAAAGTGGAATTCCTGGTGTAGCGGTGAAATGCGCAGATATCAGGAAGAACACCAGTGGCGAAGGCGGCTTTCTAGGCCGTTACTGACGCTGAGGCGCGAAAGCTAGGGGAGCAAACAGGATTAGATACCCTGGTAGTCCTAGCTGTAAACGATGGACACTAGGTGTGGGAAGTTATCGACGCTTTCTGTGCCGAAGCTAACGCATTAAGTGTCCCGCCTGGGGAGTACGGCCGCAAGGCTAAAACTCAAAGGAATTGACGGGGGCCCGCACAAGCGGCGGAGCATGTGGCTTAATTCGACGCAACGCGAAGAACCTTACCAAGGCTTGACATCATACTGACGGTTGTTAGAAATACAACTTCTCTTCGGAGCAGTATGACAGGTGGTGCATGGCTGTCGTCAGCTCGTGTCGTGAGATGTTGGGTTAAGTCCCGCAACGAGCGCAACCCCTGTCCTATGTTGCCAGCAGGTTAAGCTGGGCACTCTTAGGAGACTGCCGGTGTAAAACTGGAGGAAGGTGGGGATGACGTCAAGTCATCATGCCCTTTATGTCTTGGGCTGCACACGTGCTACAATGGCTCGTACAAAGAGCAGCGATACCGCGAGGTGGAGCGAATCTCTTAAAGTGAGTCTAAGTCCGGATTGAAGGCTGAAATTCGCCTTCATGAAGTCGGAGTCGCTAGTAATCGTGGATCAGAACGCCACGGTGAATACGTTCCCGGGCCTTGTACACACCGCCCGTCACACCATGAAAGTTGGAAACACCCGAAGCCAGCGTGCCAACCTGCAAAGGGGGCAGCTGTCGAAGGTGGAGCTGATGATTAGGGTGAAGTCGTAACAAGGTAGCCGTACCGGAAGGTGCGGCTGGATCACCTCCTTTCTAGGGAGAAACCTAGTTAATGTCGGTGCTTGCACTATTTAGTTCTGATAGAATATATCAGTGTTCTTTGAAAACTTCATAGCATTAGTATAGAAAATATTAAGTTATTAAGGGCGTATGGTGGATGCCTTGGCGGTAAAAGACGAAGAAGGACGTGGTAGTCTGCGATAAGCTTCGGGTAGTTGTCAAACAAGCTTTAATCCGGAGATTTCCGAATGGGGAAACCCACCATCTTTAATCGGATGGTATTATTATCTGAATATATAGGATAGTAAGGTCAACCAGGTGAACTGAAACATCTAAGTAACCTGAGGAACAGAAATCAATTTAGAGATTACCTTAGTAGCGGCGAGCGAAAGGGTAACAGCCTAAACCTATTGGATGTTAAAGCCTGCAAGCGTTGTTCAATAGGGGTTGTAGGAACTGCATTATGCTGTTGCAGAGGCGTAAAAGAGTCAAAAAATCACTTAATAGTTGAATAATCTGGAAAGATTAGCCATAGAAGGTAATAGCCCTGTAAGTAAAATTAAGTGATCTCTGTTGTAGTTTCCTGAGTACAACGGTACACGAGAAATTCCGTTGGAATCTGCGAGGACCAACTCGTAAGGCTAAATACTTTTACCGACCGATAGTGAACTAGTACCGTGAGGGAAAGGTGAAAAGTCCCCCGGGAGGGGAGTGAAATAGAACCTGAAACCATATGCCTACAAGTAGTAGGAGGCTTTTTAGCTGACTGCTTACTTTTTGTAGAACGGACCGGCGAGTTACAGTATGCAGCAAGGTTAAGCTTTTAAGTGTAGCCGAAGCGAAAGCGAGTCTTAATAGGGCGTTTAGTTGTATGCTGTAGACCCGAAGCTGAGTGATCTATCCATGGCCAGGGTGAAGCGAAGGTAAAACTTTGTGGAGGCCCGAACCCACTAAGGCTGAAAACTTAGGGGATGAGCTGTGGATAGGGGTGAAAGGCCAATCAAACTCAGAAATATCTGGTTCTCCTCGAAATAGCTTTAGGGTTAGCCTCGAGTGATTGACTTTGGAGGTAGAGCACTGAATGGACTAGGGACCTTACAAGGTTACCAAATCCAATCAAACTCCGAATGCCAAAGTTTTTAGCTCGGGAGTCAGACTGCGAAGGATAAGCTCCGTAGTCGAAAGGGAAACAGCCCAGACCATCGGTTAAGGTCCCTAAATATATGCTAAGTGGTAAAGGAAGTGGAATTACCCAGACAACCAGGATGTTTGCTTAGAAGCAGCAATCATTTAAAGAGTGCGTAACAGCTCACTGGTCAAGTGGTCCTGCGCCGATAATTCAACGGGGCTAAAGCATATTACCGAAACCATGGATCCTATTTATAGGATGGTAGAGGAGCGTTCTGTAAAGGTTGAAGCTCAACCGTGAGGTTGGGTGGACATTACAGAAGTGAGAATGCCGGTATGAGTAACGAAAGACAGGCGAGAAACCTGTCCGCCGAATATCTAAGGTTTCCTGGGCAAGGTTAATCCTCCCAGGGTTAGTCGAGACCTAAGCCGAGGCTGAAAAGCGTAGGCGATGGATAACAGGTTAATATTCCTGTACAACCAAATTTCGTTATCACCAATGGGGTGACGCGGAAAGGTAGGTCATCGCGGTTTGGTTGACTGCGTGTAAGCGTGTGGGGCGCTAACCAGGCAAATCCGGTTAGCATTAAGCCTGAGGCGTGATGCCGAGCCAGTAAATGGTTAAGTGATCAATCCTATGCTGCCAAGAAAAACCTCTAGGAAGTAATTTGGTTCTCGTACCAAAACCGACACAGGTAGATAAGTAGAGAATACTAAGGCGATCGAGATAACTCTCGTTAAGGAACTCGGCAAAATAGCCCCGTAACTTAGGGATAAGGGGTGCCATAGTAGCGTGAAGAAACTTGCTTTCGGAGCGCGACGTGGTTGCAATAGAAAGGCTCAAGCGACTGTTTACTAAAAACACAGGTCTCTGCTAAGTCGTAAGACGATGTATAGGGGCTGACGCCTGCCCGGTGCTGGAAGGTTACGAGGAGGGGTTAGGTTTCTTCGGAAACCAAAGCTCTGATTCTAAGCCCCAGTAAACGGCGGCCGTAACTATAACGGTCCTAAGGTAGCGAAATTCCTTGTCGGGTAAGTTCCGACCTGCACGAATGGCGTAACGATTTGAGCGCTGTCTCAACGAGGGACTCGGTGAAATTATAATATTGGTAAAGATACCAATTACCCACAGAAGGACGGAAAGACCCCGTGAACCTTTACTGTAGCTTGATATTGGACTTTGGTATACCTTATGCAGGATAGGTAGGAGGCTTTGAAATCAGGGCGCCAGCTCTGGTGGAGCCAACGGTGAGATACTACCTTTGGTATGCTGGAGTTCTAACCACGTTCCGTAATCCGGGCGTGGGACAGTGGCAGGTAGGCAGTTTGACTGGGGCGGTCGCCTCCTAAAGAGTAACGGAGGCGTCCAAAGGTTCCCTCAGAGTGTTTGGCAATCACTCGTAGAGTATAAGGGCAAAAGGGAGCTTAACTGCAAGACTTACAAGTCAAGCAGGAACGAAAGTTGGGCCTAGTGATCCGGCGGCTCAGTGTGGAATGGCCGTCGCTCAACGGATAAAAGGTACTCCGGGGATAACAGGCTTATCTCCCCCAAGAGTCCATATCGACGGGGAGGTTTGGCACCTCGATGTCGGCTCATCGCATCCTGGGGCTGTAGCAGGTCCCAAGGGTTTGGCTGTTCGCCAATTAAAGCGGTACGCGAGCTGGGTTTAGAACGTCGTGAGACAGTTCGGTCCCTATCCTCTGTGGGCGCAGGAAAATTGAGGGAATTCGTCCCTAGTACGAGAGGACCGGGATGAGCAAACCTCTGGTGTGCCAGTTGTCCTGCCAAGGGCATGGCTGGTTAGCCAAGTTTGTTATGGATAAGTACTGAAAGCATATAAGTACGAAGCCATTCCCAAGATCAGTTTTCCCATCCATTTGGAGTAAGACCCCATGAAGAATACATGGTTGATAGGCTGGATGTGTAAGCACAGCAATGTGTTTAGCTGACCAGTACTAATAGGTCGAGGACTTAATATTTTCTATAAGATGCTATGAAGCTTTGAGAGAACACTTTAAAAATTTATTTTAGTTTACGGTGGCAATAGCGAAAGGGCAACACCTGTTCCCATCCCGAACACAGAAGTTAAGCCTTTCAGCGCCGATGGTACTGCACTGGCGACGGTGTGGGAGAGTAGGTAGCCGCCGTTTTTTTATGCCTAAAAATAAATTATTTTCTCTACTATACCCCCTTATTAATAAAAATAAGTCAAAAATCGTTATTAATTTCTTACAAAATAAACAAAATTATTAAATCCGCCATAATTATTTACAAAATAAAGGAATATTTAGAATAAATTATAAAAATTTAGAAATAAACTGTAATATTTTATAATTGGTAATTATTGCTATTTTTATTATAAATATTAGGGTATAATTAAACAAAATTAGATAAACATAGGTTATTTACCAGATTGTAAAAAATAGTAGAGGATAGGACATGAAATTAAAAATTGAAGAAATTAGAGACAAATTAGATCAGAAGAATTATGAGAAACTGGCTAAAATTAATAATCCTGACTTTCATGAATTCTTAGTCAAATACGTAAAGCTCCTAAATCCGGATAGTATATTCGTAAGTGATGATTCACCACAGGACATACAGTATATCAGGGATAAGGCTTTAAGGGATGGCGAGGAGAAGAAGCTGGCTATTGAAGGACACACGGTTCATTTTGATGGAACAAATGATCAGGCCAGAGATAAAAAAAGAACCAAGTTTATGGTTGATAGTAATAGTAAGCTGACCAGTGAGTTTAACACCGTTGATAAGCAGGAAGGCCAGGAAGAAGTTTTCGGTTTCTTTAAAGACATCATGGTGGGAAGAGAACTGCTGGTAAGCTTCTACAGCCTGGGTCCAAGTAATTCTTTGTTCACCATACCTGCAGTCCAGCTGACCGATTCCAGTTATGTAGCTCACTCTGAATCTATATTATACAGGCCTGGATATAAAGAATTTTTAAACATGGATAAAGGGTCCGGGTTCTTTAAATTTGTACACTCTGAAGGAAAATTGGAAAATGCGGTAAGTGTTGATGTGGATAAAAGAAGAGTATATATTGACACCCGGGACGAAATTGTATACTCGGTAAATACCCAGTACGGCGGAAATACTATTGGCCTCAAAAAATTAGCCATGAGATTGGCCATAAGAAGGGCTTCCGAAGAAGGCTGGCTGACCGAGCATATGTTTATAAGCGGCATTCACGGCCCCAAGGAAAGGGTAACCTACTTTATGGGCGCTTTCCCTTCTATGTGTGGAAAGACTTCTACGGCTATGATACCTACCGAAACCATTGTTGGCGATGATATTGCTTATATACGGAAAGTGGATGGAACTATTAAGGCAGTAAATGTAGAAGAAGGACTGTTCGGTATAATTAAGGATATCAACCCTGAAGATGATCCTATAATCTGGGATGTACTGCATTCTGCTAATGAAACCATATTTTCCAATATACTGGTAACAGAGGATGGGGATACATACTGGATCGGCAAACCAACCGAAATGCCTGAAAAAGGCATAAACTACAGCGGCAAATGGTGGCCAGGCAAAAAAGATGAGCAGGGCAACGAGATAACACCTTCCCATAAAAATGCCCGGTTTACAACCAATTTAAGGAGTTTGGAAAACCTTGACCCCAACTACAATAACCCTGATGGCGTGAGCATAGGAGGCATAGTTTACGGGGGAAGGGACTCGGATACCAATGTACCGGTGCTGGAAGCCTATAACTGGAAACATGGGATAGTTACTATTGGTGCATCCCTGGAATCAGAGACTACAGCTGCAACTCTGGGCAAAACCGGAGTCAGGACTTTCAACCCTATGTCTAATATGGACTTTTTGTCCATTCCCATAGGCAAGTATTTGGATATGAATATAAATTTTGGAGATGGTCTGGATAATCCTCCCAAGATATTCGGGGTAAACTACTTCCTGAAAGGTAAGGATGGTGAATATATAAGTTCCATTCTGGACAAAAGGGTATGGCTGAAATGGATGGAATTAAGGGTACACGGTGAAGTGGACGCCATTGATATAGGCACCGGTTATATTCCATATTATGAAGATCTGAGAGGATTGTTTGAGAAGGTGCTGGATTCAGAATACTCAAAAAAGGACTATGAGAAGCAGTTTAGTCTAAGGGTGGTAGAGAACCTTTCAAAAATTGACAGGATAACCAAAATATATGAAGATATTGAAGGAGAAATACCTTCAATAATGTTCGAAATGCTTAAAAAGCAAAGAGCTAAGCTGATAGAAATGCAAAAGAAGTACGGAGATTATATCAAGCCCGATCAGCTGGCTTAATTTTTAAATTTATACATAACCAGTCCAGTGCAGGGTTTTGGATAGAAGTAGGTAGATTTCTGGGGCATTAAAAAGCCCTGTCTGGACAAGGTTTCAACTTCATCCACAGTAGGAGCATTTAACAGGATACCCATATGGTAAACATTACGGTCAATTTCATGTTTCAGTTGATCCAGTGAATGGGTAAAAGATATGTTCTCTATATTGCCCGGTTCAATCACTTCTTTTAGAAATATGTTATGGAGTATGTTAACATCCAGATCCTGCCACAGGTCGTTTTTCTGCAGCTTTTTTTTATAAGTGGCAGTCATAACCTTATCTTTTCCCAGATAAATAATAAAGGCGGGATTTTTTTCCTTCCGGTGGGTGGACATAAACTTCTTAATATCCAATTCTTTTAAGGAAGCAAAACTTACATTAAAAAAGGGCTTTGCCCTCCGTGCCAGATGGCCGCTGTCTGTAGCCTTAACCATCTTAACCAGACGGTAAGTGGGATATACGGTTATATCTTTCTGGTTGCTGTTTACAAACAGGGTTAGTATATATTGCTGTCCCCAAGCAGGAAGACCCTTCTGAATTGATTGTCTGTAATAAATCCTGGAGGTTTCATAACGGTGATGGCCATCGGCAATAAGGATAGACTTGGGGGCCATCAGACCGGTTATATTTTCTATAATATCTGGCTGGCAGATCCTCCACATTTTAAAACCAAGGCTGTTATCATATTCTGGATTAATGCTGATATCCGGGGCGAAACTATTTGATATATCCCTTATTAAATGGGAAGAATCCCGATAAACGGTGTAGACCAAACCAAAATTAGTCCTGGTATTTTCCAGAAGTTTAAGCCGGTCTTGTTTGGGTTTGGGCAGTGTATTTTCATGCCTCAATACTTTTTGTGTTTTGTAGTCTTCAATTTTGGTTAAACCAATGAATCCGGTAATGCTTTTAGGAACGCCATCCAGCATAAAACTTTCTTCAATTAGGTAGAAACAGCTATTGGGGTCAAATTTTAAAATATTTTCCTTGATCCATTCCTGCATGATCAGATTTGCCTGCCGGTATTTGTCTACAGTACCGGAACCGCTAGGCACTATAAGATTTATAATGTTATATGGTGAAAGTTTTCTAAGTTTTTTATCCAGGTCCGGGGTTATAACATCATAGGGTGGAGATATAACCCTGGATAAATCATCTACTTTGGACTGATTATAAACTAATCCTTTAAATGGAAGTATTTCAACCACTAAATGCCCCTTCTATCTACTATATAAACGTGAATAAATATAAAATTGTATTGTAGATATGTCAATAATAAATTGCAGGTTGACATAGTTAAAAATTAGGGTAGCATTGTAAATCGAGTATTTTAAAAAATTTTTTTATGGAGATATTATGAAAGTTAAAGTAGTGGAAAATGTGCTGGCCTACAATAAAGAACACGCGCAGCAAAACCGAAAATTATTTGAGAAAAACGGTGTATTTGTAATAAATATCTTATCTTCACCGGGAGCGGGTAAGACCTCCCTTATAATAGAAACTTTAAAAAGGTTAAAAGATGAATATAAGGTTGGGGTTATAGAAGGAGACATATCTTCCACCCATGATGCAGATAAAATAAAGCAGTATACTGATTCAGTGGTTCAGATTAACACCGGAGGCAGCTGCCACCTTAATGCTTCCATGGTGAAACAAGCCATGGAAAAACTGGATCTTGAAGATTTAGATATTGTGTTTATAGAAAATGTCGGCAACCTTATCTGCCCGGTTAATTTTGATCTTGGAGAAAATCTCATGGCTGTACTTGCTTCAGTAAACGAAGGTGATGACAAGCCGGTCAAATATCCTCCTGTGTTTATTAAAAGTGGCTTGATACTTCTTAATAAAATGGATATGCTAAAAACCAGTGATTTTAATCTGGATTTCTTTATGGAAAAAGTTGAGCAATTAAACCCTCAAGCTGAAGTGATTGGTTTTTCATGTAAAACCGGGGAAAACCTGGATAATTGGATAAAATGGCTTAAAGAAAATATCAACCATACCTAGTGCTACTAAATAAGAAATTGTTGTTACAAACCTTTTACATGCTTTGGTTGACATTAGCAGTTATAGATGGTATTTTTTCTATGTTACAAACCTTTTACAAGAAATTAAACTCAAATGAAAGGAGACTGTATGCTATATAAGGTCTTAACCAAGGATGATTATAGCCGGCTGGTAAAAGGATTAATTGAAGATTATAAATTAATCGGACCCAAAAAAAGAGACAAGGCCGTGCATGATTTCGTTCATATCAAGGACATTGCTGAACTGGACACCAATTATACCCGAACTACCATACCACCTGCCAAAAAGATTCTTTTCCCTCCTACAGAAAAGTTGGTTGAATACGAGATGGGGAACCAGATTAAGGTAAAACCGGTTATAGAGAGTGAAGAGGCTGTTTTGCTGGGAATAAATGCCTGGGACATTAACGGCCTTAATTTTTTGGATAAGCTTTTTTCCACCGAGTTTGTAGATGAAAACTACTGGGAAAAAAGGAACAAACTAACTGTAATAGGAATGGATACCGAGCCTACTGAAACCAATTTTGCTTTAAGCATGGATGCAGAATACGCAACTGAAGGTTTTGATATTTATTTAACCGATCTGGGAGACAGGTATTTTGCCAGAGTAGCTACACCAAAGGGAAGCCAGCTGCTGGAAGCATACACCGATGCTAAAGATGCAGGACAAAAAGATTTTAAAGACTATGACGATTATATTGATGCTTATCGGGCAAAATTTAGCAATAAGGTGGATATAAAGAGTTTCTATGATAACTTTGAAATTATTTATGACAATGAAGAATTCTGGAAAAAAACTGCCAAGGATTGCTTTAGCTGCGGCTCATGTAATCTGGTATGTCCTACCTGTTTCTGCTTCAATGTTAAGGATGACCTGGAACTTAATTTAAAAAATGGTTCTAAGACCAGGGAATGGGATTCCTGTATGATACCGGAATACGGTCTGGTTGCAGGTGGCCATAATTTTAGGCCGGATAAAGAAAATCGTCTGAAACAGAGATACCGATGCAAGCTGAAAACATTCTATGATAAATTTGGACAGTATTCCTGCGTTGGTTGCGGAAGATGTATCGAAGCATGTTTGGCAAAAATAAATATTGCTGAAGATATCAATTCAGTTAAGAAAGAGGTGAATGTATAAATGACTACTCCAACCAAAGAAATGGATAAACTAGATCATCATCAAAAGTTATATGAACCTTTTATAGCTACAGTCAAAAACATAAAGGAACTTTCTCCTACTGAAAAACAGTTTGATATCTATATAGATGACCCCAAGGCCAGGGAAGCTTTTAATTTCCAGCCGGGGCAGTTTGTGGAATTGACTGTTTTTGGATTGGGGGAAGCCCCGTTCTCAATACCTTCTACACCCAGCGATAAAGATTATTTTGAGTTGTGTGTCAGGAATACGGGAAATGTATCCGGCGCCCTGCACAGAATGAAAGAGGGAGATAAGGTAGGAATAAGGGGGCCGTTTGGTAAGGGTTATTTCCCCTATGAAGATATGAAGGGGCATAATGTAATAATTATAGCAGGCGGATTGGGAATGGCGCCGGTTAGATCCCTTATAAAGTACATAATGGAAAACAGGTCAGATTACAAAAGACTGGTAATTGTATATGGTTCAGTAAGTCCCGAATACCTTCTGTATAAGGAAGAAATGGAAGAATGGAAAAACAGGGATGACATGGAGCTGTGTTTGACTGTAGATAATCCCGATGAAGCCTGGGCGGGAGAAGTTGGAGTTTGCACCAATTTGATTCCTGGAATAGATTGCCCGGTAGATGATTCTTATGTAGTGGTTTGCGGACCTCCGGTAATGTATAAATTCGTTATAAAGGAACTGGACAAGAAATGCTTTAAGCCTGAAAATATTTTCCTTTCCTTAGAAAGAAGAATGGAATGTGGAGTGGGAAAATGTAATCATTGCCATATAGGTGACAAGCTGGCATGTGTTGATGGTCCAGTTTTTAGTTTATGGGAAATTAGGAATTTAAAGGAGGCTATATAATGAGTAAGCCGAAAGTAGGAGTTTTTGGATTTACTGGTTGCGGTGGATGCCAATTGGAAATATTGAATTTGGAAGACCAGTTACTGGATTTGGTAAGTGCGGTAGACATTGTGCACTTCAGGGAAGCCATAACTGAATACAGTGATAATTATGACATTGCGCTGGTTGAAGGCTCTATTACCACCAAGCATGGCGTAGAGAGAATAGAAAAGATAGGCGGTATCGCCAAGATAGTTGTGGCAGTTGGCGCCTGTGCCTGCACCGGCGGCCTGAACTGCTTGAAGAATCTTTATGGCCTGGAAAAGGCAAAAGAGCTGGTGTATGGCGACAGAAAAGATTGGATTGATTCTATAGAAACCAAACCTATAGATGCTTATGTTAAGGTAGACTATATGGTTAGGGGGTGCCCGCCAAACAGGTTTGAAATTGTTGATGTAGTAAGGTCTTTGCTGGTGGGAAGAAAGCCGGAGATACCAAATTATCCGGTATGTGTAGAATGTAAGCGAAATGGCAACACCTGCCTGTATGATTTAGGGCTTACTTGCATGGGTCCGGTTACCAGGGCTGGTTGTGACTCAAGATGCCCCAGTAACAGTTCAGGATGTGACGGTTGCAGAGGTCCCATTGATGATCCTAATGTAAACGCTCAAAAAGATATTATGGCTGAATACGGATTAACTGTTGAGGATATAATGGAAGGCTTTAATCTATATAATGCATGTAAAAAGATTGAGCAAAAATAATGGAGGTTAAAAATTATGGCTAATACTTTTAGTATAGAAGAAGAAAACATTTCAAGGGTAGAAGGTCATGGTGACCTTGTGCTTAACGTAAAAGATAAGAGGATTGAGCAGCTGCAGTTCAGGATTCCTGAATCACCAAGGTTTTTTGAGGCTATGCTGGTTGGCAGGAAATGGGATGAGCCCTCACATATTACTTCAAGGATTTGCGGTATCTGTTCGGTAGCCCACACCTATGCTTCCATAAAGGCCACTGAAGCTGCTTTTGGTATTGTTCCCACAGAAAAGATAACCAAGCTAAGAAAATTAATATTTCACCATGAATGTGTTCAGAGTAATGTATTGCATGTATATTTTCTGGCAGCACCTGA
Source organism: Actinomycetes bacterium (assembly GCA_022396035.1). Classification (NCBI taxonomy): domain Bacteria; kingdom Bacillati; phylum Actinomycetota; class Actinomycetes; species Actinomycetes bacterium. Next base: position 75,571 of record JAIOXO010000002.1, read on the forward strand.
TTTCTTTGGGGTAGGCAGTGCCATATCTTTGGTGGATACCCATCCGGAAGTGGTAAACATTGCCCTCAGGGTTAAAAAAATGGCCAATGATATGGTAAGGATTATAGGGGGAAGAGCAGTTCATCCTATAAGAACAGTAGTTGGCGGCTTTACAAAATTGCCCACTGAAGAGGAAATGTTGAAGATGAAGGAAATGCTTAAATCAGCATATCCTGATCTGGAGACAACCTTAAAGGTTTTAAAGACCCTGAGCTTACCAGATTTTGAAAGAGAAACAGAATATATCTCTATTTCCGATCCGGTTGATTATGCATTGTATGATGGAGACATAAAATCAAGTGATGGCTGGACCATAGATGACCAGGAATACCTGAGTAAGATAAATGAAAAAGTTGTCCAGCATTCTACCGGAAAACACTGCTGGGCTTCCAGAGATTCTTATATGGTAGGTGCTTTGTCCAGGTTTAACAACAACTATGATCAGCTGTCAGACAGAGCAAAGGAATATGCCCAGGAACTGGGCCTGAAAGCTCCTAATTACAATACCTTTATGAACAATATTGCCCAGTTTGTAGAAATAGTACATAGTGTTGATGATAGTATTAAGCTTATAGACGAGCTGATGGAACAGGGAATGACTGAAGATGAAGCAATGGTAGATATTCAGCCCAAGGCTGGCAGGGGAGTAGGAGTGGTAGAGGCACCCAGAGGACTGCTGATTCATGATTACACCTATGGAGACGATGGAAAGGTTGCCAAAGCAAACCTTATAATTCCTACCAATATGAACTATGCCAATGTTGAAAAAGACCTGGAGGCTTTAGTACCAGCGGTAATAGATAAAAGTGAAGATGAAATTAAGCTGGCCTGTGAGATGCTCATAAGGGCATATGATCCATGTATTTCATGTTCAACACATTTCTTAAATGTAAAGTTGGTAAATAAATAAGTATAATTAAATAGCTATGTTTAAACCTAATATTCCCAAAACCAGCATAAAAGTGATTGGTTTTGGGAATATTTTTATGTCAGATGATGCAATAGGGATTAAAGTACTGGATAAATTGGGACCTCTGCCTGCAGGAGTAGAGGTTATAGATGGAGGCACCTCTGCTGCTGATTTGATTTCCTATGCTAAAGAGAGTGAAAAGCTAATCATAATTGATGCGGTAGATGCAGGCCAGGACACAGGGGAAGTATTGAAGTTTAGGCTGGCGGATATCGGTCATTTTATTAAGAAAGTAAAAAGCTATTCATTACATGACTTTGGCTTGGCTGAAGCCCTGTCATTAATTGAAAAACTTAACATCCCGGCGGAGATAATTATAATAGGAATTAAGCCTAAAAATATTAGCTTCGGGGAAGAGCTGTCTGAAGAAGTAGAGAAGAAAATACCGGAGATTAAAAGTATGGTGCTGGAAGAAATTCCTGATTGAAGTCTTAAACTGAAGCAAGAATTTTGGGCCTAAGGTAATCTTGGATGGTATAAGTTTTCAGGTTCAAAAGGGAATGTGTTTTCCTATACTTTTAATATTTTAACCATAGTCCTGCCGGTGCTGGGAATCAAGGAAAACAGGATTGCCTATTTTTAACTTACCTGATGGTATCCGGGCTTTATTTCTGGGTACCACATTCACTGATATGGACTACAGCATCGGATGGCAGCCAGTCCTGATATCAGGGGTAATCTTATGTTTATTTTCATGGGCGGGATTTTTAACTGTTAAGTAGTGCAGCAAGGAAAGGATAATTACCAGGATTGATTAACATATCCGGGGTAGTTGTTCCCCGTACTGCATATCCAGCATCCTTCTGGTGCCTATTTCTGTATTAAGTATTACCGAGCAGCTACCTTTTGGTCCTACTTCTCCAATAATGCTTGCCTGCTGGCCGTATTTGTTTTGTCTGATAGTTTTTAGAACAATATCAGCGTCTCTGGCATCTACAAACATAACCATTTTACCTTCATTGGCAATGTAGAGAGGGTCCAGCCCCAGAAAATCACAGATTCCCTTTACCTCATTGGTAACCTTAATATTTTTACTATATACATTCATACTGTGGTTGGAGGTGTCTGCCATTTCCAAAAGTACTGTGGCCAAACCGCCGCGGGTAGCATCCCTTAAAGCATGTATTCTTCTGGATCTGGATATTATTTCATCAACCATTGAATTTAAGGGTGCACAGTCGCTGATAATATTAGATTTGAAATTAAACTCTTCTCTCTGGCTCAGTATGGATATCCCATGGTCTCCTATGGGACCGTTTATAATTATTTTATCTCCAGCTTTTATCTTTTCAGTTGATAGGCTCAGGCCATGCTTGATTATGCCTAGGCCTGAAGTGTTGATAAAAATTTTATCCACGCTTCCTTTTTCTACCACCTTGGTATCTCCGGTTATTATGTTTACTCCCGCTTCCAGGGAAGTGGCTTTAATGGAAGCAAGGATTTTCTTAAGATGTTTGGTGGGAAAACCTTCTTCCATAATAAGGGAAAAACTTAAGCCTAAAGCAGTGCAACCGGTAGTAGCCAGGTCATTCACTGTGCCGCATATACTTAATTTGCCAATATCGCCCCCGGGGAAAAATATGGGGTTAACCACGAAACTGTCAGTGGTAAAAGCAAGCCTTGAGCCTCCAGTTTCAATTATGGCACTGTCTTCCATTTTGTTGAGAGTACTGTTGCCGAGATAATCAAGGATCAGATTATTAATCAGCTGGCTGGTTTTTAAGCCGCCATCTCCGTGGGATAATTGTATTATCTGGTCTTCGAATTTTTTACGGTTGTTGATTTTAAGTCCTTTCTAAATTGAATCTCTCGTAACGGTAATAAGCTGCACAGGATCCTTCGCTGGAAACCATACATGGCCCTACCGGGTTCTGGGGGGTGCAGAGTTTTGCAAATAGTTTGCATTCAGGTGGTTTTTTTAAGCCTTTTAAAACATTGCCGCAATCACAGGCCGGGTTCTGTTTAGGCATTATATCTTTCACGGGAAAATTTAATTTGGCATCAAAACGGTTATAATCTGGTTTTAATTCCAGTCCGCTGCCAGCAATCGGTCCCAGGCCCCTCCACCTGGAATCAGCTTTTAAAAATACATCATAGATATTTTTAACAGCTACTAAGTTTCCCTCTGGTTTAACTACTGATTTATACTGTATCTGTGTTTCGGGCTGGTTAAACTTAAGCTGCCTCAATATCATAGCAATGGAAATCATGATGTCTGCCGGCTCAAAACCGCTGATCACACATGGAATGCCGTAATTTTCAGGAATAAAATTGTAGGGTTCTGAACCAATTATTGCTGATACATGGCCAGGGCAGAGGAACCCGTTAATATTTAACTGCTTATCTTCTACCAATAATTTCAGAGCAGGGGGCACCAGTTTATGGGTAGAAAATATGAAAAAATTATTGAGGTCGTATTCTGCAGCCCTTTTAATCACTACTGATGACAGGGGGGTTGTGGTTTCAAAACCTATAGCCACGAATAAGACTTTTTTATGGGGATTTTTTACCGCATAGTTTAAGGCATCAGTAGGGGAGTAGCATATGGTTATGTCTTTACCCTGGGACTTTTGTTCCAGTAGGCTGGATTCTGTTCCCGGGACCCGGATCATATCCCCAAAACTGAATAGTTTGAGTTCATGATTTTTTATAATCTCCAGTATCCAGTCGATATCATAAGCCGAAGTAACGCAAACCGGACAACCGGGGCCGCTGATAAGGTTAATGTTTGGGGGCAAAAGCTGTCTCAGGCCATGTCTGGATATAGCCATGGTATGGGTACCGCAAACCTCCATTATATTGACCGGCTGGTGGGTATTGTATTTTTGGATAAATGATTTGGCCTGCTGAAGGGTGTCAATCATCAGCAAATTCCTTCCAGTATCCCTGTACTGCCAGAGCGTCTTCTTTTTCTACTATCTGGATGGCAAACCCTGCATGTACCAATACATAATCGTCCTGCCTTACTTCTGGAATCAAAGTTATATCTACAGTTTTGGTAACTCCCAGAGTTTCTACTTCTGCTGAGTTATTCTCTATTTTTATGACTTTTGCCGGTATAGCTAAACACATTTAATTCTCCTTTTTTAATTTAAGGGCTGCAAGGTAAGCCTGGCCCAGTGAAATTCCTCCGTCATTTACGGGAACCTTGAAGTTGGTATAGGCTTTAAAACCATTTTCTTTTAAACCGGCAAGTGTTTTACTCAGTAAAAAAGAATTCTGAAAAACACCTCCGCTTAATGCAACCTGGCATATATTGTATCTATCCTGTGCCATTTTGCAAATATCTATAATTGCCCCTACCAGGCAATTATGGAATTTAGCAGATATTACTGATGCAGGTATTTTCTTTTGTATGTCCTCAAGTATCTGCTCTATCAGGCTTATATCATCCAGCTGATTATGGCACAGGGGAAGATCATATTCTTTATCAATGCTCTCATCGGCTATTGATTCCAGACGAATAGCCGCCTGTCCCTCATAGCTTATGGTATGGGTTAAATTAAGTATGGAGCTTACCGCATCAAATAATCGACCCATACTGGTGGTTACAGGGCTGTTAAATTGTTTTTTTAACTGTTTGGCCATGATTTCAATTTCGTGTTGTTTAATCATGTTTTTAAAATGGGGACAGCAGTTAAATACGAAATCACTAAAGGAAGAAGCTCCTGATTTCTGGTTATAAATTTCATAAAGATAACTTATGGCCATGCGATATGGATTTTTTATGGCTGCTTTTGCACCCGGGATCAATTTTTCGGAAAGATGTCCCCAGCGCTTAAAATTGTGATGGTGATAAATAAAGATCTCGCTGCCCCAAATTTTTCCTTCATCGCCATACCCGGTACCATCCCAGGCAAAACCAAGCACGTCCCCTTCAAGGTGATTTTCAGCTATAACGCTGGCTATGTGGGCTTTATGGTGCTGAAAGGCGAGGATGGGGATATTTTTAAACTGCCGGGCATATCGGGTAGAAGTATATGCCGGGTGTTTATCATGGACAACCATATCAAATTGATGGATATTAAATAACCGCTGGTAAACTTTCAGGGTTTCCTTGAAAAAATTAAAACTGTCCACATCATCAAGCTCGCCCAGATGCTGCGAGACCAGAGCATAATTTTGGGAAAGAATACAAAATGTATTTTTTTCCTGGGCTCCCAGGGCCAGGATGGCTTTGTTTCCTATATCCAGGGAGATTTTAACCGGATAGGGGGAATACCCTCTGGCCCTTCTCAGTACCATTTCCTTATTATCCATAACTTTTACCACTGAATCATCATAACGGGAGTATATGTCACGGTTATGCAGCAGGAAAAAATCAGAGATTGAAGACAGCCGGTCTAAAGCTTCCCGGTTGTCCCTGGCAATAGGTTCCTCGGAATTGTTTCCGCTGGTCATAATAAGGGGGAAATCAATAGTATTAAACAGCAGGTGGTGGATGGGAGTATAGGGCAGCATAACCCCCTCCTGACGGTTATAGAAAGAAACCTCCGGGGCCAGCCAGCTTTTATGTTTCTTCTCCAGCAGTACAATAGGTGCCCGGGGGGAATCGATTATGGCCTCTTCCCGGGGGCTAAGTTTAAAGTTTTCTTTAACCTGTTTGATATTACCCACCATTACGGCTAGAGGTTTATGGGGCCTGTTTTTTCGGGACCTGAGTTTTTTTACCGCGCAGGCATCGGTAGCATCAACTGCCAGCTGGAACCCTCCCAAACTTTTTATGGCCACAATACAGCCCTGTTTTAACTTCTGAACCGCTTTTTGGATAGGATCTTTGTATTCTATGGTACGGTTATGGTTATCAGTTAACCATAGCTTGGGACCGCATAAAGAACAGGCTACAGGTTGGGCATGAAACCTTCGGTCCAACTGGTCTAGGTATTCCTGCTCACACTGGGGACACATATCAAATTTTTTCATGGTGGTCTGGGGCCGGTCATAGGGCAGGGATTCAATAATGGTGAACCTTGGCCCGCAGTTGGTGCAATTAGTAAAAGGGTAACCATATCTCCTCTTATCACCGGGATTGTTAATATCCCTGACGCAGTCTTTGCAGGTAGCCAGATCTGGGGATACCAGCTGAAATTTATAATGGTTGCCTTTACTTTTATTTATCTGAAAATTTTTAAATTCCTTAAAATTTATTTCACTGTATTCAACATTTTCAATAAGTGCTGGGCTGGGCTTGTATTTTTTGATATCTTCTATAAATTTAACTACATTTTTTTCTGAAGTGGTATTTATTTCTATAATTACTGCTTCAGAGGTGTTGGATACGCTGCCCGGCACCCTATGTCTGGAAGCTAGATTAAAGATAAAGGGCCTGAACCCAACCCCCTGAACTATTCCGGTAACTTCTATCCGGTAGGTTTTTATTGTTTTTCTGGTTTCAATATTCATGCAAGGTTATAAGATAATAAATTTTATTTATTTTAGCAACTATTAGTTTTAACCCCAAATTTTAGAGTATTTTATATTGATAATATCTATATGATATAATTATAAGCAAATAAATATAAGAATTGGTGATCAATATGACAGAAAAAAAAGTAATGCATTCATTCAAGATAGAAAAGGATCTAATAGAAAGAGCAAAAGCGGAAGCAAAGCATCAATCAATGGCTACTTCTGTGTTTATAAGGCAGTCTATTATTGAAAAACTTGAAAGAAAGTCCAAGATTGAAGAACTGGAGAACAGGATAGAGAGACTGGAAAGAAAATCCTAATAGAAATGCCTGAATTTTATTGCCCTTTTTATTGATATTTACCACAATTGTTGAAATCAATCTAATTGGTGCATCCTTCTGTTGGAGGTAGTTAATCTAAATAGTATTCAATTTTAAACTGGCACAAGATTTAGAAGTTATTGCTGTACCTGTTCTGAATCTTCCTGCTGTTCTTCTTCTAAAAGGTCCCCGGCATCTATTAATACCAGATTACCCAGGGTAAACACATTGTTGAAATCAAATTGGTTGGAGGAGGATATAACCAGTTCGGTTGATTCCAGATTATCAGTATCCAGTATGGAAACCGTAAATCCCAATATATCCTCATCAGCAGGGGTATAATTGGTAAAATTATACCAGGGAATACTGGCTTCAATGAGGTATCCACTTGACAATCTTGCAGAAGAAATTTCAGTACTCTGTGGAGCAGCATTGGTGGGCCACCGCATAAAGGCTTCGGCAGGAATCTGGCCAAAGTTGCCGGGAGAAAACTCAATCTGGTAGTCATCATTGTTTAAGAATTGAGTCTGAAGATCCCCGACCAGATTAGTGTCAATTACAATAACCACGCTATCCCCATTATTTAATTGGTCTCCAGTATAACTCTGGCTGAAAACATCATCAATTATCTGTATGGCAAAATAAAAGTTTTCTTCATCCCAGCAGCTGTAAAAAGTTCCATTTACGTCGGTATGGCTGGTATAATTTTCTTTTTTTATAGTTGGTACAAAATTGGAAAATTTTTCATATAATTCCCATTCTTCAATGCTTGCGTCTATTAGAGGAGGGGTATAGGCTTTATATGAAAAAATTGGTTTTCCGCTGGCATCATTCTGTTTACGGTACTGGCTATTGGCAAGTATCCTGGTTTTTTTCTCCTCTATATCCTCACTAATAATCTTCTCTTCATCGGGGGCTTGCTCATAGTTTACCAGGAAAGATATCTGGCTGGATACCGCTACTGTCTGGTCCTGTTTATCTATCACCTGTATCAGCAATTGATATTCACCACCCTGCTGGGGGTTCCAGTTAAATTCGTAAGGAGGAGAAGCAAAAGTTTTAATTATCTGGTCATTAACCAAAACATTAACCTCGAAGTTCTGGCTCTCAATCTGTCTTGCCTTGATTTCTATAGGCACAGTTTCATTCTGATTAATAAAGTCATAGACATCTCCATCATTGGGAGAGGTTATATATACATCATAGCTTTGTTCCTCTTCTTCTACTGGAAGCTGGGCATTAAACAGGCTTAAATTCAGGCTGCTATTTACTACCAGGAAGATAATTATGGCTATTCCGGCCACCAGAACAAATATTATGAAAGGAAATCGGTCCAAAAATGGTACCAGTTTTTTATATTTATTTTTCATCCTTTTGTTTGTGTTCCTCTATTAATTTTTCTGCTATATGTGAAGGAAGCTCTTCGTATCGGGAAAACTTCTGGCCAAAGAATCCCCTGCCCTGTGATATTGATGTAAGATCCACTGCATAATTAAAGGTTTCTGCCTGGGGAACATAGGCCCTGATAAGCTGGGTATGGTTTTCACTAGGAGTCATGTTAATAATTTTTCCCCTTCTGGAATTAATATCTCCAATAATATCTCCCATATATTCTTCGGGTACCGTAATTTCAAGCTCCATTATAGGTTCAAGTATGCAGGGTGATGCCTGTTCCATTCCTTTTTTAAAAGCCATGGATGCAGCTATTTTAAATGCCATCTCCGAAGAGTCTACGCTGTGGTATGAACCATCGTAAAGGTTTACATTTACATCTACTACCGGATAACCGGCCAGTATTCCGTTTTGCAGTGCTTCTCTTATGCCTTTTTCTACTCCGGGAATATAGCCTTTGGGAATGGCTCCCCCGAATATGGTATCTTCAAATTTAAATCCTTCGCCATGGGGCAAAGGTTTTATTTCAATAAATACATGGCCGTATTGTCCTCTTCCACCAGACTGTTTCTTATATTTATATTCTGATTTTGCCCCTTTTTTTATGGTTTCCTTGTATGCCACTTCCGGGGTGTGCATTTCTACCCCTATCTCAAATTTTTTCTGAAGGCTTTCTTTTACCACATTCAGATGAATGTCGCCCATACCCCAGATTATATTCTGATGAACTTCGGTATCCAGCGCCTGTCTGAGGGTGGGGTCTTCTTCTATTAATCTGCCTATGCCGTTATTAATCTTTTCTTCATCCCCCTTGGTCAGGGGAACTACTGTCTTGGGAAGGGTGGGTTTGGGATATTCTACCGGGGTAAGCTGCAGCTGGTTTTCCTCTGTGGATATAGTATCATCATTAGATATTTCCATAACCTTGGAAACAGCTGCGATATCTCCACAGCCTGCCTTTTCAATTTCAGTTTGCTCTTTTCCCTGCAGATAAAAAAGGTTCCCAAACTTAAAGGATTTCTTAGCCCCCGATACAAAGTAGCTGTTGTTTACATCAATAGAGCCTGAAAACACCCTGAAAACAGATAATTTACCTATATAGGGGTCTGCCATGGTTTTAAATACATAACCGCATACCGGCCCATCCGGTGAGGCCTTAATCTCAATTTCAGATTGGTCATCAATCTTTTTGGCGGTTACCGGCTTTCTCTCCAGGGGGGAAGGTAACAGTTCGTTAATATAGTTCATAACCAGGTCCACTCCAAAATTCTTTCCCGAAGAAACTGCAAATACCGGTATTACTTTTCCTTCCACAACCGCTTTTTTAAAATTCTGGGCAATTATTTTATCATCAATTTTTTCTCCCTCAAGATACTTGTTGAGAAGCTCGTCATCGGTTTCAATAATGGATTCAATCAGTTCACTGTGATGCTCTTCAGTATCCTTTTTTAAAGATTGATCAATATCTGCGGGCTGGCCTTTAAAATCGCCTGATTTATACTCAAAAGCCTTATTTTTTAAAAGATCTATTATTCCTGAAAAATTTTCTCCTACGCCGGAAGGTATGGTAATGGGTACCAGATTGATGTCATAATTTTTTTTCATATCTTCTACTGTTTTTAGAAAATCCACATTTTCCTGATCCAGTTTGTTTATTATGCAAAATGAAGGTATTTCTTGCTGCTTAATGGTTCTTATAATTCTTTCGGTGGCAGCCTGGGCGCTTGACTTGGGGTCAACTAAAAGCAGGGCTGCATCTATTACTTTAAGTGCGACAAAAGCCTGGCCGATAAAATCAATATAACCCGGGGTATCTAATACATTTATGTGAAAGTTGTTCCAATCATAATTCAGTATGCTGGAGTGTATGCTAAACCCCTTATTGGTTTCCAGAGGATCATAGTCGGATACAGTGTTCTTGTTCTCTATTTTACCCAGGCGGTTTATTGCGCCGGAATTATATAAAAAACATTCTGCCAGAGAGGTTTTACCAGTGTTATTTCCCGATACCAGGCCTATTACTTTCTTCTTGTCCACACTTATATTGCTCATTAAATTCCTCCAAAATAAACATTGCAGTAAGATAGCTTAAATCATAGCAAAAAATATACCACAAAAACACTATTGTGTAAAAAAGTTTAGACATTACAATCGGGCCTAAAAACTTTTAATACCGGCTTCCATTCTATACTTATGATAGGTTGAATATGTTATAATTTTTAAAAAATAACTAAATAGGAGGAACAAATGTTACCGGGAATAATAATCCTGATTGTTATATTGGTAATTATAGCTTTGGTAGTGATAGGAGTTGGAGTGGGCTACTATAACTCCATTATTTCTATCAGAAACAGGGTAGAAAATGCCTGGCATCAAATTGATGTACAGTTAAGAAAGAGGTATGATTTAATACCAAATCTGGTAGAGACGGTAAAGGGTTATGCTGCTCATGAGAAGGAAACCCTGCAAAAAGTGATAGAAGCCAGAAATACAGCCATAAATGCCGGTACAGTAAAGGAACAGTCAAATGCCGAAAATCAGATTACCGGAACCCTGAAATCATTGTTTGCATTATCTGAAAGATATCCAGACCTGAAAGCAGATCAGCATTTCTCCAGGTTGATGGAGCAACTTAACGGCATAGAAAGCAATATTGCTTATGCCAGGCAATTTTACAATGACACGGTAATGAAATTTAATACCAGGATAGAGACTTTTCCGGGAAATATATTTGCAAGAATTTTTAATTTCAAAAACAGGGATTACTTTGAAATAGAAGAAGAATCCGCAAGAGGACCGGTAAAGGTTGAGTTCTGATTCAGGGGTGGGCATAATTGTATGAAGAAATAAGTAAGAACAGGGTTAAAACCTATTTCATAATTGCTTTCTTTCTGGCTTTTGTTGCAGCCATAGGCTATTTTATAGGGATATATATTGATTACCGTTATCAGGTTAGCAGTACCTACTCGGTAATTATTATGGTGTTTGCGCTAATTATTGCAGTTATAATAAGTTTTGCAAGTTATTATAATAGTGATAAAATTGTTTTGGGCCTTACTAGGGCAAAGCCCATAACCAGAGAAGAAAATCCCAGGGTTTATTATATAGTTGAAGGTTTGTCTATTGCTGCCGGAATGCCCAGGCCCAAAATTTATGTTATAGATGATTCTGCTTTGAATGCTTTTGCTACCGGCAGAAATCCTGAGAAAAGCGTGATTGTATTTACACGCGGATTGATTGAAAATTTAGATGACCAGGAGCTGAAGGGGGTTGCCGCCCATGAGCTGTCACATATAAAAAATTATGATATACTCCTGGGAACTATAATAGTAGTGCTGGTAGGGATGATTACAATTATAAGCAATATTTTGCTCCGGAGTTTTTTCTTTGGCGGAAGAAGGAGGAGCAGCAGAAGTTCTGGAGGGGTATTATCCCTGGTGCTGGTGGCAGTGGGGGTAATATTAATATTGCTTTCCCCGTTAATTGCTACTATTATAAGGCTGGCTGTAAGCAGAAACAGGGAATACCTTGCCGATTCCAGCGGGGCTATGCTGACCAGATACCCGGCCGGGCTGGCCAGTGCTTTAAGGAAAATAAGTGTGCAGAGTAAGGTAAAAACAGCTAATAATGCAACCGCCCATCTGTTTATATCCAACCCGGTTGGAAAAAAGACCGCTGGATTTTTTAAAAATTTATTTAACACTCACCCCCCGGTAGAAGAAAGGATAAAAAGGCTGGAGCAGATGTCCTTGGGAGTGGGGGTCTAAACATAGGAGGTGTTTTCAAATATGGAAAAGGGAACAATAAGAGTAAAAGCAGGACTGGCTGAAATGCTCAAGGGTGGAGTCATCATGGATGTCACCACTGTAGAGCAGGCAAAGATTGCTGAAGAAGCAGGCGCAGTATCGGTTATGGCTTTAGAAAAAATACCTGCAGATATCAGGGCTGCTGGCGGTGTGGCCAGAATGACCGATCCTGAAATAATACTGCAAATAATGGATGCAGTATCCATACCGGTTATGGCTAAGGCAAGGATAGGACATTTTGGGGAAGCACAGATACTTCAGTCCATAGGTATTGATTATATTGATGAAAGTGAAGTGCTTACTCCCGCCGATGACCGTAACCACATAGATAAATGGAATTTCAAGGTTCCTTTCGTTTGCGGAGCAAATAATCTGGGAGAGGCTTTAAGAAGGATAGCGGAAGGTGCAGCCATGATAAGGACAAAGGGAGAAGCCGGGACCGGTGATGTATTGCATGCAGTAAAACATCTGAGGGCAATATTTGGAGAAATCAACAGGATAGCTGGATTGCCCAGGGACGAACTTATGACCGTGGCCAAAGAAATGGGTGCGCCCTATGATCTGGTAGTGTATGTACACGAGAACCGTAAATTACCGGTAGTAAACTTCTCGGCAGGAGGTATATCCACTCCTGCGGATGCGGCTATGATCATGCAGCTGGGCATGGACGGCCTGTTTGTAGGTTCCGGAATATTTAAATCCGAAAATCCCATGAAGATGGCCCAGGCTATAGTGGAAGCTACTACTCATTACAATGACCCCCAGGTACTGGCCAGGGTGTCCAGAGGCCTGGGAAGCGCTATGCACGGTATTGCTGCTGCATCTATCCAGAAAGACGATATGCTGTCAGTCCGGGGATGGTAAAATGAAGCCTGCTGTGGGGGTACTGGCTCTGCAGGGAGCTTTCCGGGAGCATATTAAAGCAATAAATAAAAGCGGGGCAATAGCTTTTGAAATAAGATGGCCGGAGCAATTAGATAAGGCCGATGGCCTGATTATACCCGGAGGGGAAAGCACTACTATACATAAGCTGCTTTACAGGTATGATTTTAAGAAAAAACTGGACGGGTTTTATCAGGAGGGGAAACCCATTTTTGGTACCTGTGCCGGAATGATAATGGTTGCCAGAAAAGTTGTAGATGAAGTTTTTGGCCTTAATTATATAGATATAGTGGTTAAACGAAATGCTTACGGAAGGCAGATTGAAAGCTTTGAGCAGTATGTGGATATTGATTTCAACCAGCCTTCGGCCGGCAAGAAATTTAAGGCGATATTTATAAGGGCGCCTAGAATTTTGGAAGCGGGTCCTTCGGTTAAGGTTCTGGCAAAAAATGGTGATGATATAATTTTGGCCAGAAAAAACAATGTACTGGTAAGCTCTTTTCATCCAGAGCTGGGTTCAGATAATAGAGTTCATGAATATTTTGTAGATATGGTAAAAAATAGCAAAGGGGAGGCATAGCATGTCAGGTCATTCTAAATGGCATTCTATAAAACATAAAAAAGCAAAAGAAGACGCCAAAAGAGGCAATATGTTCGGCAAACTGAGCCGTATGATTACCGTGGCAGCCAGAGAAGGAGCAAGCGGAGACCCCAAGGATAATATTGCCTTAGCAAATGCACTGGCTAAAGCCAAGGAATATAATATGCCCCAGGATAATATTGAAAGAGCAATAAAACGGGGCACAGGTGAGATAGAGGGGGTAAATTACGAGTCAGTGGTTTATGAAGGCTATGGCCCGGCAGGGATAGCTGTGCTGGTGGAAGTAATGACCGAGAACAAGAACCGGACAGCGGCTGACATACGCAATATTTTCGGCAAAAACAATGGTAATCTGGGGGAAAGTGGTAGTGTTAGCTGGCAATTTGAAAGAATGGGTCTTATCATGATAGAAAAGTCTGCGATTAAGGATGAGGAAGAGTTTATGCTAAATGTTATAGACGCAGGGGCCGAAGATATTGATGAAGAGGACGATAGCTTGGTTATAAAGGCTGATCCCCAGGAATTCATGAAAGTAAAGAGTTATCTGGAGGATAACGGTGTTAATATAAAATCCAGCGAACTGGATATGATTCCCAAAAATACTGTGGAATTGAGCAAAGAAGATGCGGTTAAGGCTCTAAGGTTAATTAATACTCTTGATGACCATGATGATGTTCAGAATGTTACCTCTAATCTGGATATACCAGATGATATTTTAAATGAAATAGAATCACAATAAATGGCTGCAGGCAAACTGATAATTTTAGGGATAGATCCGGGATTTGAAATTACTGGAATAAGTGTGTTGCAGGCCAAAAGCAATGACCTGGAACCACTGTATTGCGACTATATTATTACTAAAAGAAACCAGACAGTAGATAAAAGGTTAAAAAAAATATTTGTTTCCATAGTGGATGTAATTAAACAATACCAGCCGCATTGTCTGGCTATCGAAGAAATTTTCTTCAGCGTAAATGCAAAATCCGCTATCAAAGTAGGCCAGGCCAGGGGAGTTTCCCTGCTGGCCGCCAGTGTTAATGACTTGGAAATTTTTGAATATACTCCATTGGAAGTTAAGCAGGCCATTGTTGGTTATGGCCGGGCTACTAAAAAACAGATTAAATTTATGTTAAAAAATATATTGGGCAAAAGTGATGATTTTTTCCCCAAAAAGGATGATGCCTGGGACGCTATGGCATTATGCATATGCCATGCCAACAGCTATAAATTTAAACAAAAAACAAAAATAGAAAACTGATGATATCAAAACTTTATGGAACAATTATAGATAAGGACCCTTCAAGCATCATACTGAAGGCAGGGGATATAGGGTTTGAGGTTTTAATTTCTGCCAGGACCTTCGAAAAACTACCTCCGGCCGGAGAAGAGGTAACCCTGGATATATATACCCACGTAAGAGAAGATGCTATTAATCTGGTGGGTTTCAGCTCAATGGATGAAAAAAAGGTATTCTTGAAATTATTGGAGGTAAGCGGGGTATCAATAAAAATAGCATTAAGCGCTTTTTCCATATACGGGTCCCAGGAAATCAGGAATATAATAACCAGCAAAGATGTAGATTTGTTAAAAAGGGTACCAGGCATAGGGAAAAAACTTGCTGAGAGAATATTGCTGGAGCTGAGTGAAAAATTCGGGGCAGATGAGGGCCTGACGGTCAAAGTTGCTGGAGATAACCGGGTAGAGGAAGTAAGGCAGGCCTTAAAATCCCTTGGTTACAATACAGGGGAGATAGAAAAAGCTCTTAAAAAAATTAATTTGGATAAAATTGGAAACCAGAAAACGGAAGACATCTTGAGATTAGCCTTAAAGGAGGTTTAAATTATCGACCAGGATAAACAGGAAAGCGACATAAATCCTAAACATGCCAGTGAAGATGTGGAGCTGGATAAGAGTCTAAGGCCCAGATTAACTTCTGATTTTATAGGGCAAAAAAAGATTGTTGAAAACCTTATGGTGTTTATTAGTTCTGCAAAGAAAAGGCAGAGGCCGCTGGATCATGTAATATTGTCCGGACCTCCGGGACTGGGCAAGACCTGTCTGGCAGAAATTATTGCAAATGAACTGAATGTTAATTTCAGGGTTACATCTGGCCCGGCAATAGACAGGCCCGGAGACCTGGCTGCTATTTTAACTAATCTGGAAAACTTTGATGTGCTGTTTATTGATGAGATTCATCGTTTAAACCGTTCAGTCGAAGAAATTTTGTATCCGGCTATGGAAGATTACAAACTGGATATAATTATAGGAAAAGGACCTTCAGCCCGGTCAATCAGGATAGATATTGCCCCCTTTACCATAATTGGCGCTACTACCCGGATTGGGTTGGTAGCTTCGCCTTTAAGAGACAGGTTTGGCGTAAACCTGAGGCTGGACTACTATGAACATGAAAGCCTGGTAAACATAATCAAAAGATCTGCAAAAATACTGGGGCTTCAAATAAGCGATTCGGGTGCAGAAGCCATAGCCGGCAGAAGCAGGGGAACTCCCAGGATTGCCAACCGCTTACTTAAAAGGGTACGGGATTATGCTCTGGTGTACGGACAGGAGAAAATTGATAAGGAGCTGGCTAAAAAAGCACTGATAAAATTAGAAATAGATAAATTAGGGCTGGATCTTATAGATAAAAAGATTCTGGATACCATAATTTTTAAGTTTAGCGGCGGACCGGTAGGGGTGGGCACCATTGCTGCTTCCATCGGGGAAGAAGTAAATACGGTTGAAGATGTTTATGAACCATATCTGCTTCAGCTTGGTTTTATAAAGAGAACTGCTAAGGGCAGAGTAGCCACCAGACTGGCTTACAAGCATTTCGGCATAGATAAAAAAGAAAACCCCAGCCTGTTTTAGAGCCATGGATATAAGTAAGTTTTCCTATAACCTTCCACCCCGCTTTATTGCCCAGAAACCATTGGCCCAGAGAGACAAGGCCAAACTTATGGTTCTGGACAGATCAAAAAAAGATATCAGGCATGATTATTTTTTTAATCTTGGTCATTATCTAAAACCAAATGATTGTCTGGTGTTAAATGAAAGCAAGGTGCAGAAATGCCGGCTTATGGGCACCAAAGAGAACACGGGGGCCAAAATAGAGTGTTTTGTTTTAGAAAAAATAAAAAAAAACAGTTACCTGGTATTGCTTAAGCCTTCAAAAAGGCTGGAGGAGGGCACCAGGGTATATATAGGTGAGCACTGGTTTGTAGTTAAGGATAAGAAGGATAAGGGTAAAGCAGTAGTTGAGTTTGATACTGATGTTCCGGTTCTGTTTGAAAAGTACGGACTGGTTCCATTGCCTCCCTATATTAAAAACAGCCATATTGAAGAGAAGGATTACCAGACGGTTTATGCCAGGATTGAAGGCTCGGCAGCGGCTCCTACTGCCGGCCTGCACTTTACCGGTTCACTTATGGACAGACTGAGAGCTAAGGGAATTATTTTTGCTTATGTTGGGTTGGATATTGGAATAGATACCTTCAGGCCTATAAGGGAATCCAACATAGAAGACCACCAGATACATAGTGAACACTATTATCTAAACCAGGATCAGGCTGGAATTATTAATGGGGCCAGAAACAAGGGAGGAAAAATTATAGCAGTGGGAACCACCACTACCAGAGTACTGGAAACAGTGATGGAAAAACACCAGAGAATAACCGCAGATAAAGGACAGACTTCCCTTTATATTTACCCCGGTTACCAGTTTAAGGCAATTGATGGCATGATAACCAATTTCCATCTTCCCCAATCCAGCCTGCTGGTAATGGTCAGTGCTTTTGCGGGGACAGACTATATTCTTCGGTCATACCGGGAAGCTAAAAGAAAAGATTACAGGTTCTTTAGTTTTGGGGACTGTATGCTGATAAACTAGGCAGATAATGGAAATTTTTAAAACAATAAAAAAAGATATTCACACCCAGGCACGAACCGGTCTGCTGAAACTGGATAAGGGTAGTGTAGATACTCCGGTTTTCATGCCGGTTGGCACTAAAGCTACAGTAAAGGCAATGACCGTGGAACAGCTTTATGAGATGGGCTGTAAGCTGATACTGGGCAATGTTTACCATCTGTATCTTCAGCCAGGGATAGAAATTATAAAAAAAGCAGGCGGGTTGCACAATTTTATGAACTGGAAACAGAATATCTTAACTGACAGTGGAGGATTTCAGGTGTTCAGTCTGGGAGATATCAGAAAAGTACAGGATGAAGGGGTGGAGTTTAAATCCATTATTGATGGGTCCTTTCATTTTTTCACTCCCGATAAAGTTGTGGAGATCCAATTGGACCTGGGCTCAGATATCATGATGGTTTTAGATGAATGCATTCCATTTACCGAAGACTATAGTTATACCAGGGAGGCTGCTGAAAGGACCCTTGACTGGGCCCAAAAATCTCTGAAGAAGAGAAGGAGTGTAGACAGCCATTCTGCAATATTTGGGGTAGTACAGGGAGGTTTTATCAAAGATCTAAGGCGTTTCAGTGCTGAAGCAATATCAGATATGGGTTTTGATGGGATAGCTGTGGGAGGTTTAAGCGTAGGTGAAGACAGAAACCTTACCATGGATATGCTGGCCTATACCGTTGAATATGTAAGAAAGGACAAACCTCTATATTTTATGGGGCTGGGGGATCCTCTGGGACTTCTGGAAGCCATAAGCCTGGGTGTGGATATGTTTGATTGCGTACTTCCTACCAGAATAAGCAGAAATGGAAGTGCCTTTACCAGGCTGGGGAAGATAAATATAAAAAATAGCTGCTACAGACAGGACATGAACCCTTTAGATAAGCAATGTGGTTGTTATACCTGCAAGAATTATTCCAGAGCTTATATCCGGCATTTACATAAAAGTGGAGAAATACTTGCCAGTATCCTGTTAAGCATTCATAATGTATATTTTCTGTTTGATATGGTAAATGAGGCTAAACAGGCTATAAGGGGAGGGAAATTTAGCTCTTTTTACCAGGATTTCAGTCATAATTATAAAAAATAGTAAAAATAACACATATGTATTTGCAAATTTGGCAAAAATGTTAATAATATTAATGTTTGCTTAAAAAATTATACAAATGGTTAAGGGGTGTATATGAAATTATCAAGAAGAATTATCTCTATATTATTAATAGCAGCAATTGCTGTGGTTATTGGTGCTGTATCTGTGGGATGTATTCCTATGGGAACCACTGGTACTGAAGGTGAAGCTGAACCGGCAGAAGGTGCTGGCGGTTTTCTGGCTCAATATGGAACCTGGATTTGGCTTATTGTACTGGTAGTAGCTTTTTATTTTCTGCTTATCAGGCCTCAAAGGCAAAGAAGCAAGAAAGCGCAGGATCTTCTTTCCAGTGTAAAAAGAGGAGACGAGATATTAACCGTAGGCGGTTTTTACGGCAAGATAAAGGATGTAAGGGAAGATAGCTTTATAATCACTTTATCCAGCGGCGTGGATGTAAAAGTTAGTAAAAGTGCAGTATCCAAGAAAGTAAGCTAAATATAAATTATGCGCAACAAAAAGGTCCATATCACCATAATAGTAATATTGGCGATAATATTAGGCGCTAGCCTTTATTATGCTTATCCTTTTCAATCTTCTATTCAGCTGGGGCTGGACCTGAAAGGTGGAACCCAGTTAATACTTAAGCCGGTTCAGCAGGGTTCGGAGGAAGTTACCGAAGAATCCCTGAACCAGGCTATGTTTATAATCAGAGACAGAATAGATGCCCTGGGTATTTCCGAGCCTTTAATCACCAGGGATTATTCGGAGAATATTGTGGTACAATTGCCAGGGGTAAGCGACCCTGATCGGGCTATAGAAGTTATCGGGAAAACTGCGCAGCTGGAATTCAGGATAGTAGAATCAGTAGCTGAAACAGGAGAGGTGCAGCTGGGCCCGGTACTTATGACCGGTGACAAGCTGGCCAGTTCCCAGGCCGGATATAATTCCAATGGACAGATTGTAGTATCCATGAGCTTTACCAGTGAAGGCCAGGAGCAGTTTTCAGAGATAACTGCCGAAAACATAGGAAAGCAGCTGGCCATAGTATTGGATGGAGAGATAAAATCAGCACCGGTTATAAATACGGCCATAACCTCGGATGCGGTTATTGAAGGGATAACCAGCCTGGAAGAGGCCAATGATATAGCATTGGTGCTTCAAACCGGAGCACTTCCAGTTAACCTGGAAATAGAAGAAAACAAAACAGTAGGCCCTACTCTGGGCAGGGATGCTCTAACCAAGGGGCTGTATGCCGGATTTATCGGACTTATTCTAATTGTAATCTTTATGATTGTCTATTACCGGGGTCTGGGTTTGATATCGGTAATCAATCTGGCAGTTTATATAATAATATTCTGGGGTATACTGGCCGGTATCGGGGCGGCTTTAACTCTGCCGGGCATAGCCGGAATAATCCTTACTATAGGTATGGCGGTTGATGCCAATGTAATTATATTTGAGCGAATCAAGGAAGAGTTAAAAAAGGAGAAGTCTGCCCGAATGTCTATAAACGAAGGCTTCAGGCACGGCCTTAGAACTATTGTAGATGCCAATATTACCACCCTTATAACTGCTGCGGCTCTGTACAGGTTTGGAACCGGGCCGGTAAGGGGTTTTGCGGTTACATTAAGCATCGGTGTGGTTATAAGTATGCTTACCAGCCTGGTATTCAGCAGATCCATAATTTATATGCTGGCAGGGTTCAGGCCGGTAGCATCGCCTAAATTTTTGGGAATGTGGAAAAAACGGGGTGAGTCTTGATTCTGAGGGATACCAACATAAATTTCGTAGGTAAAAGAAGAATATGGTATTTTATATCTATGGCCATAATTGTTGCCGGTATTATCGGGTTACTGGCCAGAGGAGGTTTTAATCTGGGTATTGATTTCCTGGGAGGCTCTCTGATGGAAGTTAAATTCAACCAGGAAGTAGAAGTAGAGCAGATTAGGGAAGTTATGACCGATATAGGTCACAGTAATGCCATTTTGCAGAGAACGGAAAGTGACCAGTTTATAATAAGAACCACTATCAGGGACATAGAGACCAAAAATGAGATACTGGATGCTCTGGATGAAGAGATTGGGGTAGAGAGGCCGCCCCTGCAGGACAGGAATGTAATGCCTGGATTTGGAAAGCTGATTACCAGAATGGCCCTTATTGCCATGGGTATAAGTATTCTGGGCATACTTATATATGTATGGATAAGGTTTGAGTTCAGATTTGGGGCCGCGGCCATACTTGCTCTTTTTCATGATGTCCTTATCACCCTTGGTGTCTATGCCATCCTGCACCGGGAAATAAATACATCTACCATAGCTGCTTTGCTGACTATTATCGGCTATTCCTTAAATGATACCATAGTGGTTTTTGACAGGATTCGTGAAAATAAAATTGATGCTAATAAAATAGGCTATGGTCAGATGGTTAATGAGTCAATCAATAAAACCCTTTCCAGGTCGCTAAATACTTCTTTTACCACCCTTATTCCGGTTGTAATATTGTTGAGTATAGGAAGCACTGCCCTAAAAGATTTTGCCCTGGCTTTAACCGTGGGAATAATAACCGGGACCTATTCCTCAATTTTTATTGCCAGCCAGTTTCTGGTTACCTGGAATAATAGATTTCCTAAATTTAAGAAATAGGCGTGGATTAAAGATTGCCTAACTGGGTACAAAGAGAAAGCGAAAAGAAACCTGAAAATAAGATTAGTCAATACAGCCCTGTAATATATCAGATTCTGGCCAACAGGGGTATTTCAAGCCATAAACAAATCCAATCTTTTTTAAAACCCTCCCTTAAAAATTTACATAATCCAGAAAAACTTCCCCACATAGATAAAGCTACAAAGAGGATGCTTGAAGCCATAAATAATAAAGAAAAGATACTGATATTTGGCGATTACGATGCTGATGGCGTGGTTAGTGTTGGTCTTATCTATAATTTTTTAAAACAATTGGGGCTGGATGTAGATACCTATATTCCCAGCAGATTTGATGAGGGATATGATATAAGCCTGAAATTTGTAAAAAGTTTAGATAAGCAAAAAAAATACAACCTGCTAATCTGTGTTGATTGCGGGACCAACAGCCGGCAGGTTATAGATTTTGTAGAAAAAGGAAGTAGTTCTTTTGATGTAATCGTATGTGACCATCATGAGCCCACAGAAGAATCAGACCATATACAATCAGACCGGTATTTGATTATCAATCCCAAACTGTCTCCAAGCAAGTACCCCTTCCGGCAGCTAAGTGGTGCCGGGGTTACCTTTAAATTCATAGTTAATATGCTCAGGAGGGCAGATACACCGGTTAGAAACCGGTTTGGGCCCGGTTATCTTACCCAGCTTCTTGATCTGGTAGCTATATCTACTGTAGCTGATGTCATGCCCCTTGTAGATGAAAACAGGATAATGGTAAAGAGAGGCCTACAGGTCATGGAGAAGACTGTAAATAGGGGTCTGGCGGTGTTACTGAATGAGGCTCTGGGGAAGAAAAGTAATTTAAATACCTATGATATAGGTTTTGTGATAGCGCCCAGGTTAAATTCTGCAGGCAGGCTGGAAACGGCTACAAACAGTTTGGATATACTAAAGAATGACTGCTCCGGGGTAGAGAGCAAGGTACAGAGTCTGGAAGGGTTTAACCGGAAAAGGAAAAAAGTACAGGAAGAAATACTGGAACAGATACTGGGCCAAAAAGATATTGAAAAAAAGATTGTGGAACAGAAAATATTTGTGGATAAATCCAGTCACTGGAATGAAGGTGTACTGGGCATAGTGGCTTCATCCCTGGTAAAACAGTTTAACGTACCGGTTATACTTTTTAAGGAAAAGGGGGATAAATTAAAAGGCTCGGGCAGGAGTATAGACCACTTTAATCTGTATGAGATCCTGTCTTCTTTAAATCATTATTTTGAAAAATTCGGAGGCCATCAGCTGGCCTGCGGAATTACCATGCATAAAGACAAATACCCTGCCTTCAGCCGGGATTTAGTAAAACTTGCTTCCAGCCTGATATCGGAAAAACAACTGCAGAAGAGTTTGAAGTATGATGTGGAAATAAGTTTGAGTCAGATAAACGGCCAGCTGATGTCGCAGTTGATATTGCTGGAACCATATGGCCCGGGCAATCCCAAACCTGTGTTTAGAAGCAAGGAGTGTATGATTGAGGATATAAGGTATTTAAAACAAGGCAAACATGTAAAATTAAAGGTCAGCCAGGAAGGTACTCCAAAGGAGGCTATATTTTTCAGAATTTCAGACCGGGTCAAAGATACTTTAAGCAAAAAAAAGAAAATAGATATGCTGTATTGCCTTCAGGAAAATGAATGGAATGGTAATAAGGCGCTGCAGCTGGTTATATTGGATATATTTTAGGTTATGGTTAAAATGTTCTATAATATAGCATAAACAGGCAGACATTTAAAAAACATGAAAAAATTAAAAGAAAAAACAATAGATAAGCAAAATTTAAAGGAAATAGACACTGATTCTATATTCAAACGCCTGTTAGAAAAAATTAAAGGCTATAATCCCAGGGTGGATGAAACGCTTTTAAAAAAAGCTTATCAGATAGCCAAGCGTAACCACAGGGACCAGCTTAGGAAATCAGGGGAGCCGTTTATTATTCATCCCCTGGAAGTAAGCTTTATATTGGCGGATATGGAGATGGATCAGACTTCTATTACTGCTGCGCTGCTGCATGACCTGGTTGAGGATACGGATATAAGTTTGCAGAAAATAGAAAAAGAATTTGGCAAAAAAACTGCAAACATAATTAACGGTTTAACCAAGCTGGACAAAATAGTCTTCCACAGCAAGGAAGAAAGACAGGTAGAAAACTTAAGAAAGATGATTATTGCCATGTCTGAGGACGTGAGAATAATACTGATTAAACTGGCAGACCGTTTACACAATATGAGGACCATTTCCAGCATGAGCAAGGAAAAGATAAAGCTGAAAGCCATAGAAACTATGGAGATTTATGCACCTATTGCTCATAGATTGGGTATATTTCAGATAAAATCAGAGCTGGAAGACCTCAGCTTTAAATGGCTGTACCCCAAACAATACAAGCTTGTATCGGATATGACCAAAGAGAAGGTATCCCAGAGAAAAGACTTAATGGATAAAGCTATTGAAGAGGTAAGCCTGAAATTAAAACAACTGGGGGTAAGTGCAGAAATCAGCGGAAGGAATAAAAATTATTACAGCATTTATAATAAAATCACTAAACAGCACCGGAAGTTTGATGATATTTATGATCTCATGGCTATCCGGGTACTGGTTGATGACCTAAAGACCTGTTATGGTGTTCTGGGAACTATTCATTCTTTGTGGAAACCGGTTCCCGGAAGGTTTAAGGATTATATTGCCAATCCAAAATTCAATATGTACCAATCATTGCACACTACTGTAATTGGCTATAAGGGCAAACCAATAGAAATTCAGATCAGGACCTATGAAATGCATAAACTTGCAGAGTACGGCATAGCTGCCCATTATAAGTATAAAGAAGGAAGTCTTGAATTAAGTGAATTTGATAAAAGAATTACCTGGATAAGGCAAATACTGGACTGGCAAAAAGAGCTTAAAGATCCTGAAGACTATATGGAGTCGCTTAAACTGGATCTGTTTGAAGAAGAGGTTTTTGTATTTACTCCCAAGGGCAAGGTAATTAATCTGCCCCGAGGCTCAACTCCCATAGATTTTGCCTATCAGATACATACCGATATAGGGCATAACTGTATTGGCGCCAAGATAAATGGACAAATGGTACCCATAGAGACTTTGCTTGATAATGGGGATATAGTAGAGATTATTGTTTCCAAGTCACCCAAGGGTCCCAGCAGGGACTGGCTGAATGTAGTTAAAACCTCGAGCGCACGAAATAAAATAAAGCACTGGTTTAACCGGGAACAAAGGCAGGAAACCTATAATGCCGGCAGGGAAATACTGGCTAAAATACTGCGAAAAAACAAACTGTCTTTTAAAAATATACCTGCCGAAACCATGGATGAAGTAACCAGGGAAATGAATTTTGATAAAAGTGAAAAGTTGTTTAGCTCCATTGGTTCACATAAGGTTTCACCTCATCAGGTGTTCACCAAGATTATTAAAAAATTAAACCAGTCTGAACCCAAAAAAGAGATAACCACTGACGATATTGCGCAAAAAGAGAGGAAGCAAAAACCTGAAACAGGCATAAAGGTAAAGGGTATGGATGGGGTCCTGGTAACTATTGCCAAGTGCTGCAATCCTGTACCGGGAGATAAGCTTATTGGATATATTACTCGCGGAAAAGGTATTACCGTACATAGAAAAGATTGCACTAATATAAATAATCTTTCCAAGATGGATGAGCAGAGGTTTATAGAGGTTGAATGGGATAAATCAGCGCCACATAAGTTTAATGCCGAAATCCAGATTGATGCATTGGACCGGACCAAGCTTTTAAGGGATATTACCAATGTGATAGGGGAGTATGATATTAATATAGTGAGTGCCAGCACCCTTAATGTAGATAAGATAGGGCATGCAAGATTTAGATTTCTAATAGAAATAAGCAATAAATATATACTGAAAGATATTATTAGAAACCTAAAGCTTATTGATTCAGTATATGATGTTTTTAGAATATTACCTAGAAAAAAGAAGAATTGAAAGTAGATAAACTCACCCTGGGATCTTTTGCTGTAAACTGCTATATAGTAGATGTTGATAATAATGCTATCATAATTGATCCAGGATCAGGATTTGAAGAAATAGAGAAATATTTAAGCAGCAAAGGACTTAATCCTTTAACCATAATCAACACTCATGGTCATTATGACCATATAGGCGCTGTAAATCAGCTGCTCGAAAAATATGAAATAGACTTCTATATTCATCAGCAAGAAGAAAGATACTTAAAAGATTGTGATTTTAATCTATCATTGATGGTAGCCCAAAAGGCCTACAGGGTAAACGATTATAAAATTATTGACAGCAAGGCGGTAAAATTTTTTGCCGGGTTGGGACTGGAAATACTGCATACTCCCGGGCATACCCCCGGCAGTATATCTATTATCGGTAATGGATGGTTGTTCTGCGGGGATCTTTTGTTTAAACAGGCAGCGGGCAGGACAGATTTGCCTGGGGGAGACAGCAGGGAGCTTAAAAATTCCCTAAAAAAAATAAGAAAAATGGATAGAAATCTGGTAATATATCCAGGACATGGCCAGAAAACAAGTTTGGGCTGGGAATTGGATAATAATTATTACTTAAGCCATGATTTTTTAGGTAAGGAATAGTGATTTAAATTGGTTTTAAATTCTCCCCGGGGGACAACAGATATATATGGTAAGCATCTGGATTACCGTAATTATATAATAGATAAGTCCAAACAGCAGTTTTTATTTTTCAATTATGAACAGATAATAACTCCTGCTTTTGAACATTCGGAAGTGTTTTCCAGGAGTATAGGGCAGTCTACTGATATAGTGCAAAAGGAAATGTATACCTTCCAGGATAAAAAAGGGAGATCTTTAACCCTGAGGCCGGAAGGTACGGCAAGCGTAGTAAGGGCAGTAATAGAGAATAAGATGTATGCCCAGAATCTGCCCCTAAAGCTATTTTATGTGGGAAATATGTTCAGGTATGAAAGGCCCCAGAAAGGCAGAATGAGGGAGTTTTGCCAGCTGGGGGTAGAGGCTGTAGGCAGCAATAACCCCCTTATTGATGCGGAAGTCATATGGTTGGCAAATACTTTATTTAAGCAGCTGGGGTTTAAAGATTTAAATCTACTTATAAACAGTATTGGCTGCAGCAGCTGCCGGCAGGAGTATATGAAAATCTTTAGATCTTTTGTGGAGCCCAGGCTGGAGAATTTGTGTAATGATTGTAAGCAGAGATTTAAAACAAATCCTTTAAGGATATTTGACTGTAAGAATTCCCGATGTATTGCCCGGCTAGAAGACAGCCCCAAAATATCTGATCATTTATGTGATCAATGCAGTGATCATCTAAAACGGGTTACTGGTTATCTGCAGCAGCTGGGAATTAATTTTAAGTTAGAGCCGGGACTGGTAAGGGGTTTTGATTATTATACCCGTACCATCTTTGAGCTTACTTCCAGGCAGCTGGACAGCGCCCAGAATGCATTAGGCGGCGGGGGAAGATATGATAACCTGATAGAGCAGATGGGCGGCCCTCAGTTACCAGCTCTAGGGTTTGCAATTGGTGTAGACAGAACTATGCTGCTTATGCAGCAGCTGGGTATTGAACCCGGTTACCAGTCCGGTCAGAGTAAAATATATGTGGCATCAATGGATGATAAATTTTCAGGCTATATACTGGAAATATTAAGTTGTTTGAGAAATTATTTTGTCTGTGATACTAATTTTGATATTAAAAATATATCCAAAGAACTAAAATGGGCCGAGAAAAAAGGTTTCGATTATGTACTTATTGTGGGAGAGAGTGAGTTCCAGGGCAAATTGGTTACCATAAAGGATTTAAAGAAATTCAAGCAGTATAGCTATGACTGGAAACATGACAGGGATAAGATAATAGAATTATTGAGAGGAAATTAATCATGGCTTGGGAAAAAAATATTGGTGTTGATTACCACCATTTTAAAACTTCATACCGGACAAATCTGTGTGGAGAGCTGGACAGCAAAGCTATAGGAAACAAGGTAAATATTTGTGGATGGGTTAACAGCAGGAGGGACCACGGAAAGCTTATCTTTATTGATCTGAGGGATTTTTCAGGAGTTATACAGCTGGTATTTGACCCGGCACATAGTCAGGAAGCATATATGACTGCAAAAAAAATAAGGAGCGAATATGTGCTGAAAGCTGAGGGCATTATAGACAGAAGAAGCAGTGATACCATTAACCCTGATATCAAGACCGGGGAAATTGAGGTGGCTGTAGAGAATATCCAGATACTGGGAAAATCAGAGACCCCGCCCTTTTTGTTAAGCGAAACAGGCAAAGTAGATGAGATGTCCAGGCTTAAATACCGTTATATGGATCTGCGCACAGATAAAATGCAGAGAAATTTAAGGATGAGGCATGCCATCACCTCACAGACTAGAAATTATTTAAATCAGCAGGGATTTTTGGAGATAGAAACCCCCATACTGGCAAAAAGTACACCAGAGGGAGCCAGAGATTTTTTGGTACCTTCCAGGCTGAATAGCGGCAAATTCTATGCATTGCCCCAGTCGCCCCAGTTATTTAAACAGATTTTAATGTTTTCCGGATTTGACCGGGTTTACCAGATTGCCAGGTGTTTCAGAGATGAAGACTTGAGGGCTGACCGGCAACCGGAATTCACCCAGATTGACCTGGAGATGACTTTTGTGCAGATGGATGACGTATTGGAAAATATTGAGAATATGATGGCCGCAATTTTTAAAAATGTGCTGGGTCAAGAGCTAAAAACACCTTTTAGAAGAATAACCTGGAAACAAAGCATGGAAACCTACGGCAGCGATAAGCCTGATTTAAGGCTTGATCTTCCCCTAAAGGATATATCTGCAATTTTTGCAGATACATCCTTTAATGTATTTAAGAAGGTTTTAGAAAAAGACGGTTGCATAAAGAGCATGGTGGTGGAAGATGGCCGGGCCTTTACCAGAAAGGACCTGGATCAACTCATAGATATAGCCAAAGATAGTGGAGCCGGAGGGCTGGTCTGGGCCAGAGTTGAAGAAAATGAAGAATTGAGATCTCCGGTAACCAAATTTTTATCACCGGCA
This sequence comes from Actinomycetes bacterium, assembly GCA_022396035.1. Lineage (NCBI taxonomy): Bacteria > Bacillati > Actinomycetota > Actinomycetes > Actinomycetes bacterium. Next base: position 103,742 of record JAIOXO010000002.1, read on the forward strand.
GAAATTTCCATGCTGATAGAAAAACTTAACCTGAAACCGGGCAATCTCTTAATTATTGTTGCTGACACCTTTCTGGTGTCCTGTAACAGTCTGGGGGTAATCAGAAAGCATTTGGCCAAAAAACTTGGCCTGGTTAAAGAGGGTTTTGAATTTGTATGGGTTTATGACTTTCCTTTGTTTGAACGGGATAACAGGGATAATAGCATAACACCAATGCATCATCCTTTTACCCAGCCTGAACCCGGTAGTCGAAAGTTGCTTGACCAAGATCCCCTGTCAGTAAAATCACAGGCTTATGATATTGTACTCAACGGACAGGAAATTGGTGGAGGCTCCATAAGAATCAATGACCTGGAGCTGCAGAAGAAGATTTTTGAGATTCTGGGTTTTGATGAACAGATGATAGAAAAAAATTTTGGTTTCTTTATAAAAGCTATGGAATATGGTATACCCCCTCATGGAGGAATAGCCCTTGGATTGGACCGGCTGGTTACGATTATAGCAAAAATGGAAAGCATAAGGGATGTTATTGCTTTTCCCAAGACCCAATCGGCGGTTTGCATGTTAACTGATTCGCCGTCAGAGGTTACCCCACAGCAGTTAAAAGAAGCTCATATAGACATAACCAAGAATGAATAAGGAGACAGAAATGAAAGAAAAGCTAAGCGGAGTATTTGTGCCAACCATTACCCCATTTGAAGATGATAAGATACAGTATGAACAACTGGAAGAAAATTTAAAAAAATTAAACAGTACCCCTATTACCGGACATCTGGCTCTGGGTTCAAATGGTGAGTACAAGAGTCTTACCAGGGATGAACAGCTGAAAGTTCTGGAAATATTTGTAAAAAATAAAGGGGATAAAATTATAATGGCCGGTACCGGCTGTGAATCAACCAGGGAGACAGTAGAGCTCAGCAAACAGGCCCAGGAAATTGGAGCAGATTTTGTAAGCGTACTTACCCCCAGTTATTTTAAAAAGATCATAAATGACCAGGTGCTAATAAATTACTATACTGAGATTGCTGATAATGTAGACATACCTGTTTTAATTTATAATGCTCCCGGGTTTACCGGTGGAGTAACCATTTCCCCTAAAGCAGTGAGAAAACTGTCTGATCATCCAAATATAGTGGGGATGAAGGACAGCTCCAAGGCAGGGCTTATGGGTTACCTGAGTGCCACCAGGGATGTTGATGATTTTTATGTGCTGGCCGGCTCAATGAGCTTCTTTTTAACCGGTTTGATTTTTGGCGCCGTAGGTGGAATTATATCTCTGGCCAATGCTATACCCCAGGTTTGCTGCCAGCTATACCAGCTGTTTATAGATGGTAAGCTGGACCAGGCAAAGGATTTGCATATGGAGCTGTTCCAGATTAATGGCCGTGTATCAGGGGCCAATGCTGTGGCCGGGGTTAAAAGCGCAGCAACTATTTGCGGTTATAATGGTGGAGACCCCAGAAGGCCTTTAATTCCATTAACCGAGGAACAAAAACAGCAAATGAATAAATTCTTTGAACAAAAGGGATTGATATAAGATGAAAGTACTGCTAGGGCAAAATATTCATGAGCAGGCCATAAATCTGCTTAAGGAAAATGGCTTAAAAATAGAGATATCACCATCTCCGGAAGATGAAGTAGTAAGGGAACATATAGCTGATGCCGACGCTATAATTGTAAGAACTGCTACCAAACTGAGCAGAGAAACTATACAAACCGCCCAAAAATTGAAGGTAATTGGCCGGACCGGTGCCGGAGTTGATAATGTAGATATAAAGGCAGCTTCTGATAATAATATCCCGGTATGTAATGCTCCTGAAGCTAATACCTCTACTGTAGCCGAGCATGCAGTATGCTTCATGCTTACCCTGGCCAAAGATCTTAAATCCATGGACGCGGCAGTCAGGGCCGGTAACTGGAAGATAAGGTATAATTACACCCCGGTGGATATTTCAGAAAAAACTCTGGGCCTGGTAGGGTTTGGTAAAATTGGAAGAACTACTGCCCGAATGTGTGTTCAGGCTTTTGGTATGGATATTATCACCTATGATCCCTTTCTTGGCAGTGATGTAGATGTCGATTTCTCCTACGACATGGTAGATACTTTGGATGAACTATTTTCTAAAGCTGACTTTGTATCACTGCATATACCCTATACCAGGGAAAATCATCATATAGTGGGCAAAAAGTTAATAGAGAAGATGAAAAAAAGCGCTTTTCTGATAAATACATCCAGAGGGGGACTGGTCGATGAATCAGCCTTGGCCCGGGCACTATCTGATGGAACTATAGCGGGAGCAGCCCTGGACGTATTCGAAGATGAGCCTCCAGAAGAAGATAATCCTGTTTTGGCCAGTGACAAAGTAATTTTAAGCCCTCATTCTGCTGCCCTGACCAAGGAAAGTTCTGCCAGGATGGCCGTACATGCAGCCCAGGGAGTAATTGATGTCTTAAATAACCGGAAGCCCACATGGGTATTTAACATCAAGGATATAAGGCTATAAGGTACCTATGGTAAAACCTGAGACCTATCTTGCAATTGATGCGGGAACTTCCAGTATCAAGGTAGGAATAGTTGATGGTGAATATAATATAATAAGGCAAAATAGCCAGAAATATAATTTTATCACTCCGGGCAAAGATAGAGTAGAGCTGGACTTCAGGCTTTTAAGGTCCAAGGTTTTAGATGCTTTAAAACCATTAACAGAAGAACTTTCCAGGGTAAAAGGGATATGTTTTTCAGTATTATGCCCGGGACTGGTTCCCATGGATAGGGAAGGGGAGCCCCTGCATAATGCTATAATACACCTGGACCGGCGCAGTGTTAAACAGGCCAGAGCTGCCCTGTCCTTAATTGGAGAAAAAAAGTTCTTATCGGTAGCAGGCAACCTGCCCTTTCCCGGGGGTATATCGTTGACATCCATGCTGTGGCTTAAACAGAATATGTCCCAGCTTTACAAAGAAGCTTATATGCTGGGACATACCAATACTTTTCTGGCCAAAATGTTTACAGGCCGGTTTGCCATAGATCCCAGTAATGCTTCTTTTACCGGATTATATGATACTGTCCATTACTCCGGATGGAGCCAGGATATAATTAAAGCCCTGGACCTAGATGACAATAAGTTACCCCCTGTTTATTATTCTGACCAGGTTATAGGTAAAACCACCAGACATATAAGTAAGCTAACCGGGGTCCCTGAAGGGGTGCCGGTTACCATAGGCGCTGCAGATACCGCCTGCGCAGCACTGGGTGCTGATGTTTGCCGGGATGGCCATATTTTAAATTCAACCGGTACAGTGGAACTTATGGTGATGAGTCTGGATAATCCGGCAGTAGATAAAAAGCTTCTGCTCAGAACCCACCCGTTGAGAAAAAAATGGCTCACTATGAATATTATTGGTGCCGGGGGTGTTTCAGTGGAATGGTTCAGGAAGAATTTCTGCAGAGAAATGGATGCCAGGCACTATTATGATCATTATCTTCCACAGATTTTAAAACAAAAGAGTACCAGTTCAGTGTTCCGGCCTTATCTGGCAGGAGACAGGTTGAGTTTTAAACAGAAAAGGGGCTCTTTTAGCAACCTTACTCTAAATACCGATCGTGAAGATATGCTAAGGGCGCTGGTTAATGGAATAATCAGCCCCATGGGCAGAGCCATAACCCAGTTTGAAAATATTACCAGGACTTCCGGTATTATCAAGTATACCGGCAAAGGGAGCAGCTTTTTGCTGCAGGTCAAAAAAGACAAGTTTTTCCCTTACCGGCTGTTGCCCACTATAACTAATATAACCCTGGTGGGTGCCACCAGATTAATTAAGCTGGGACAGGATAGAGATTAGGTCAAAAAGTTTTGTAGTAGTTCAGTGATATTGTCATAAGGTCAAAAAGTTTTTGACAAACAGTTATTGAATAGATTAAAATAAACTGGTAAGACCAGCTAAGTAAATTGGTAGGAACAACTAAACTTGAATTCGGCTTGTTATAAATAATATAATGAACAAATCTGATTTAAAATCAGCTAACAACAAGAGCGTAGTACAAACGGTAATTGATCAAATAATTAGCCAAATCAAAAAAGGCAATCTAAAACCCAATGATAAAATCCATTCCCAGAGAGAGCTTGCCCGGCAATTAAATGTGGGCAGGAGCTGTGTCAGGGAAGCACTGCAAGCCCTTAGCCTGTCTAATATTATTGAAATAAAACCCTGTAAGGGTGCCTTTGTGTCTGAACTTTCCATAGAATCCATAATGAATCCTGCCAAGGTACATCTAAATGTAGGAAAACAAGAACTTCTGGATCTGGTAAATGTAAGGCTAATACTGGAGACAGCGGCAGTAAGGGATGCGGTAGTTAATGCTTCCCAGCAAGATCTCAGCAAACTTTTAGACCATATTAATAATACCAAGAGATGTATAAAGGAAAACCGGATAGACCTTTATTATTTTGAGGATTATGAATTTCATAAAACCATTTTTAACTGCACCAGAAACAAGGTACTGATTAATATATTTGATTTTATATTTGAAATACTGGTAGAAGGGATAAAAACTACAGCCCGGGTACCCGGGTCCAAAGACCGTGGTTTAAAATGGCATATACAGATATATAAGAAGATTAAAAATAAAGATGTGGAGGGAGCAGAAAGAGCCTTGAAAAGCCACCTGATTCAAATACGGGAGGATATTTACAGGGCAGAAAGTTTGAAAAATTAGAAAAAATATTATCGGTTAATTAATTCAAGAATTATTTATAAAAAAAATAGCGGGAGGATAGTATGGCAATAGAATTTAGGAAGGTTAAGCTGGGGTTTGTAAATTTAGCCCTGGATTTTCTTGAAGGGGAGGACCTGGAGACTGCTGCAGGATATGCAGAAGATGCTAAGAAAATGCTGGAAGATATGGGTGCTGAAATTTCTGAATATCCCAAACCCATGAGCTCCCGACCACTGGCAACTGAAGCCTGGAAACAGTTTAAGGCAGATAATGTAGACGGTGTAGTAATATTCAACGGCACTTTCTCTACTGGGGATATTACCGTAGAACTGGTAAGGAATACGGACTGCCCATTTTTAATATGGGGGATAGAGGAGTTTGCTATAAGCAAGCATAATTTTACCGGTTCCATGGTTGGGGTTATGCCTGCAGGAACTATATTCAAAAATTTTGGCAGGACTTTTTCTTTTGCCTATGGTAATGCAAAAAGTGGAAAACCTAAAAAAAATGTTGAAAAATTTATAAAAGCCGTAACCGCAATAGCCTATCTGAAAGAAGCTGCTATTGGTGTTATAGGTATGAGACCTGATGGCTTTGAAATTTCAGATTTTGATGAATTAGCCATAAAACAGAAATTTGGTACCACTATTACCAAAGTTTCAATGTATGAGTTTTCCAATATTATCAAGAGTATTACCGATGAAGAAATTGATAAGGATATGGAAGTTCAAAAAAAGATATTCAATATCGATGATAAGGATGTACAGGAATCAAGGGGCATATCCAAGGTTTACCTGGCAGTTAAAAAAGTGGCAAAGGAAAGAAATCTAAAATCCTATGCACCAGACTGCTGGCCGGAATTAAGGGATATCGACCAGACTCCAATTTGTCCCGCAAATGGCAGATGCAATGCTGAAGGAGTTATGGCTTCCTGTGAATGTGACGTAGATGGCTCTCTTACCCTGATGCTGCAGTATGTACTGGCTGGCTCTACACCCTGGTTTGCAGATTTTGTTAATATTATGGAAGATCCGGATGCTCTATTGTTCTGGCATTGCGGCAATGCCCCCCATAATTTATCCAATGACAAACCAAAAATTGAGAAAGTTTTTGGTGGGCTGGCCCAGACTGCCGGTTTGAAGAGTGGGGTAGCCACCGTATGCAGATTAAATTCAATCAGGGGAGAGTTTTCACTGCATGCTGGTATAGGTGAAGTGGTGGAGACCGAAAAACACCTCAAGGGAAGTAATCTGTTTATAAAAATGAGAGGCGGTAATATGGAATTTGTTGAATCGCTTCTTAGAAACGGAATACCGCATCATAATGCTCTGGTTTACGGAGATATACTGGATGAATTAGAGGAATTTGCAAAATTGATGCAGATACCTTTTATTGTACAAAAGTAATTAAAAATAAGGAGGAAAGATGAAAGAATTTAAGCTGTTTATCAATAATCAATGGGTTGATGCTGAAAATGGCAAAACCTTTGTCTCCCGTTGTCCTGCAACCGGAGAGGAGCTGGCCAAACTGGCGGCAGCTTCTGAAAATGATGTAAATAAAGCAGTAGCAGCAGCCAAGGCAGCTGCCCCTAAATGGGCTGCCATGAGCGGAGACCAGAGAGCTGACCTAATGATGAAAGCCCTGGAAATAATGAAAAAAAGGCATCAGGAGCTGGCTGAATGGGAAGCCAAAGATGTGGGCAAACCCATAAGTGAAGCGGTAAACACTGACTTGCCCTATGCTTTTATGGCTATGGAATACTTTTCCAATAAAGCAAGGCAAATCAGGGGCGATGAGGTGCCAATTGCAGGCGGGGAAACCCTTTGTTATGAGACCTGGGAACCTTACGGGGTGGTAGGTTCTATTATTCCCTGGAATTTTCCTATTCATATTGCTACCAGGACCATATGTCCTGCATTATCAGCGGGCAATACAGTAGTGCTTAAAGCTTCTTCAATGGCTCCTATTACCTGCCAGATACTGGGTGAAATATTTCTGGAAGCCGGATTCCCGGAAGGTGTTCTAAACATTGTTTCAGGATCAGGCAGCGTAACCGGTGAAGCTATGCTGGTGCATCCGGATATTGATATGATATCTTTTACCGGTTCAACTGCTGTAGGCAGAAGATGCATGCAGGCCGCCGCTGAATCCAACCTTAAGAAGGTAATTCTGGAACTTGGCGGTAAAGGTCCTTTTATTGCTGAAGCCGACTGTAAGTTAAGCGATGCGGTGAATTCACTTATTCTTGGTTTCTGCTTCATGCAGGGCGAAGTATGCTGTGCTTCTACCAGACTTTATGCTCATGAGGACATTTATGATGAGTTTGTGGATCTGCTGGTTAAGAGATGCAATTCAATGAAAATTGGAGAGATAATGGATCCTGAGACCAAGATGGGCGCTTTGATTGATGAAAATCAATTTAAAACCATTGATGGTTATGTGCAGAGAGCAGTAAAAGATGGGGCAAAGCTTCTGTGCGGCGGAGAGAGGCTTACCGGTGGTCCATTTGATAAAGGGTATTTTTATCCTCCTACTGTGCTTGAAGTTGATGATAATAGTATGGAATGCGTGCAGGAAGAAATATTTGGTCCGGTAGTAACCGTAATGAAGTATAAGGATTTTGACCAGGCACTGGAACTGGCTAACGATACGGTTTACGGTCTTGGTGCTACTGTCTGGAGCGAGAACGTAAGGAAACTGATTAAAGCTACCCGTACTTTTGATGCCGGAATCGTTTGGATGAACACTAATGTAATGTCCAAGATTGAAGCTTCTTATGGCGGAAACAAATTAAGTGGAATTGGTAGAGAAGGCGGGGTAGTTGGCCTTATGGAATACCTGAAATGCAAGAATAATGTACTGTTCTTGGGTGATGAAGGTAATTATTACAATTTCTAAATTAGTAATAGGCTGGGAGGGGCTTATAAGCAGCTCCTCCCCGGCCGGGTATTGTTTGCAAATAAGTTGAAATTATAATAGTATTAACTAATTTTTATAAACCGACAGTATAATTATGTATGCTTTAGTAAGGGCTGGTCTAAATGAATAATAAACTTTTTAAGGTAGTGTTTACCGATTATGATTTTGATGATGTAAGCATTGAAAAAGAAGTATTAAAGCAGATGGATTGTGACATAGTAGAGCTGCAGAGCAAAGATGAAAGCAAGCTTGCTGCAGAATGTGCAGATGCTGATGGATTGATTGTACAGTATGCCCCGGTTACAGAAAAGGTTATAGATGCCATGCAGAAATGCAAGGTTATTTCCAGGTACGGTATCGGTGTGGATACTATTGATTTATCTGCTGCCACCAAAAAGGGTATCAAAGTTTGCAATGTTCCCGATTACTGTCTTGACGAGGTGGCTGACCATAGTTTAGCCATGATGATGGCATTGGGCAGGAAAGTAGTGGACCTGACCAAAGCTGTAAAATCAGGGGTATGGGATGCGGTTGGTACTGCTAAGCCAGTTTTTAATTTTAAACGGCAGGTGCTGGGAATAATTGGTTTTGGCAAAATTCCCCAGAATCTTTATCCTAAAGTAAATGCCCTGTTTGGCAAAATACTTGTTTATGACCCTTATGTAAGCCAGGAAGTTAAAGACCAGTTTGGGTTGGAAATGGCAAGTTTTTATGAAATATTGCATAACTCAGATTTTATATCTATATACTGCCCTTTGAATGACTCAACTTTTCATATGTTTGACCAGAGAGAATTCCAATTGATGAAACCAACATCTTATATTGTCAATACCTCCCGGGGAGGCATTATTAATACCCAGTCATTATATCTTGCCTTAATACATGGCCATATAGCAGGAGCCGGGCTGGATGTTTTGGAACAGGAACCGCCAGGTATGGACAATGAACTTGTTAAACTGGATAATGTTATAGTCACCCCTCATTCAGCTTTTTATTCCGAATCCTCTATTGAGGATTTAAAATATAAAACTGCCCAAAATATTGTTAAAGTTTTAAAAGATAATAGCCCGCAAAACGTGGTTAACAGATAATTTAGGAAAGGAGAATAGTTTATGGATATACCTGAAGGTGTAATAGTAGCAATGCTTACCCCCTTTGATGAGAAGGGCAAGATAAACGAAGTGGAGGTAAGAAGATTCGTTAATTTCTTAATTGACAAAGGAGTCGATGGGTTGTTTCCCGTTGCTTCCTGTGGTGAGTACACTCATATGGATATGGGTGAAAGGAAATTCTTAATAGACGTGGTGGTGGACGAAGCCAGGGGTAGGGTAGATGTAATACCTGGTTCTGGTGCAACCTGTTATCACAAATCTATTGAGATAGCAAATTATGCCAAGGAAAAAGGCTGCTCAGGTGTGGTTCTGCACGGCCCTTATTTTTTCCAGAATACCAAAGAGGTGGTTGAAGGTCATCTGAGAAAGGTAGCAGAGTCTGTAGATATACCAATATATCTATACAATATTCCATTTTTTGCCAATGAGGTAACCCCCCAGATGGCTGAAAATCTATGTAATATGCCCAATGTGGTAGGCATAAAGGATTCTTCAGGGAACATGGTTAATGTAATGAATCTGATTGAAATGACCAGGAAAGTTAATCCAGATTTTAAAGTTCTGGTTGGTGCTGAAGAAATCTTGTTGCCTGCGCTCATGATGGGCGGTAAGGGCTGTATGACTGCTACTGCAGGAATAATGCCTGAATTCATGGTAGGCATGTATAATAGTTTCATAAATAAAAACACTCAGAATGCCTATAATCTGCAGTTTGCCATTTTACCATTAATCAGGGAAATGAAATCAGTCAATTTTCCACAGGGTTTTAAAGAAGCATTGGATTTAAGAGGCATTAAAACCGGTCCCCCCATGATGAATTATCCCCAGAATGAGCTGGCTAAAATCTCCGATCTCAAAACCAGGCTGGAGCTGGAGATGCAAAGCCTTTTGGATAAATATTTCCCCGGTGTTTCCCTAAAATACAGGGAAGGAAGCCTGGCTACTGCAAAATTTTCATATCCGGCTGCTATGACCAGTGAAGATACTGCTGGCGATAAAAAGTATGGAGATTGTGTGGTTTGCGGGATGTGTGACGGTGATATAGACTGCAAGGTTGTGCCCTGCGACACTGTGACTGCCAGCAGTTCACAGCAGGCAACTCCAATAGAGAATAAAAATAATATTGATGAGGCCCAGCTTCAGGAAATAATAGCGCAGACCATCAAAAAAGTTATGGGCCAACAATAAGGGAAGGGATAGAACATGAATAAAGCATTAGGTTTAATTGAAACCAGAGGCCTGGTAGGGTCTATAGAGGCTGCTGATGCTATGGTAAAGTCAGCAAATGTTACTTTGGTTTCCAAGGCTTATGTAGGCGGAGGCCTGGTCACAGTTATAGTTGAAGGCGATGTAGGGGCGGTAAAGGCTGCTGTTGATGCAGGTTCTGCTGCTGCCAAGAGGGTTGGAGAACTGATATCAGTACATGTTATACCCAGGCCGCATGAGGAAACTTCAAAGATAATATAACGGTTTTTCGCAGTATCGGCGTTTATTGAATTAAGGCCTTAATTATGATAATATCAAAATGGATACGCTGTTTGGTGCGTAATTAGAGTTAATTTTTGTGCCAACAAATTAACTTTGGAAGCCCAAACTTCATCTGCGGCGTAAATGCCCGTATCAAACGGGACTTACAAAACAGCTAGGAGGGCATCCACCTGCTGAGGCAGGGCATAAAAAACTTCCAACGATTACGGCCAAATGGGGTATCCATTTTATTAAGCAAGGTAACACTTTAATGGATATAAGGGAAAAGTTTTTAAAGTATTTTGAGGATAGAGAACATTTAATATTACGCTCGGCCAGCCTGGTTCCAGAGGATGATCCCAGTGTGTTGCTTACCACTGCTGGAATGCAGCCCTTCAAGCCTTATTATCTGGGGGTTAAAAAACCTCCAAAAACTAGAATAGCCACAGTTCAAAAGTGCTTCAGGACCAGCGATATAGATAGTGTTGGTTATACCGAAAGACATCTTACTTTTTTTGAAATGCTGGGGAATTTTTCTTTTGGAGATTATTTTAAAAAAGAAGCTATCCACTATGCCCTGGATTTTGTAGTCAATCATCTGGGATTGGATATTGAGAATTTATGGGTAGCGGTTTTCAAAGGCGGAGCAGCCCTTCCCAGGGATGAGGAAGCATTAAGATACTGGGTGGATGAAGGCATCCCCAGGGAAAGAATTGTAGAACTGGGAAAATCTGAAAACTTTTGGGGACCGGCCGGTGAAACCGGACCCTGTGGCCCCTGTACCGAAATTTATTATGATTATGGGCCCGATTACGGCTGTAAGAGCAAACAATGCAATCCTTCATGTGATTGTGGAAGGTTTCTGGAAATATGGAATCTGGTATTTACCCAATATAATTTTAATGGTACCGATTATGTGGAATTACCCTCGAAAAATATTGATACCGGAATGGGCCTGGAAAGAATAGCAGCAGTTCTGGAGGGCAAATCTTCAGTTTTTGATACAAAATTATTTAAAAAAATAATAACCAGGACAGAAGAGCTGGCAGAAAAAGGTAACCACGACCTGTCTGAAGTGGAATACAAAAGGGCTATAAGGGTTATAGCCGATCATTCAAGGGCCATTTATTTTTTAATATCTGACGGAGTAATTCCTGCCAACGAGAGCCGGGGTTATATCCTTCGAAGGATAATCAGAAGGGCAGTAAGGTTTGGTAAACTTCTGGGTATAAAAAAACATTTTTTAAACCAGCTGGGAGAGATACTTATAAGCGAATACGGAAAATCCTATCCCCGGCTGACAGAAAAAAAAGAGTTTGCTTTCAAAATGGTTAATGACGAGGAGGAAAGGTTTTCCAAAACCTTAAAACAGGGAAGTAAAGTGCTTATGTCGGCAATTGAAGCGCTAAAGTCAAGCAAGAATGATTATATTAATCCCCGGGATGCTTTCCGTTTATATGATACTTACGGCTTTCCGGTAGAGTTAACCAGGGAGATACTCCAGGAAAATAACCTCAGGCTGGATATGGATAAATTCAATCATTATTTAAAACAGCATGTAGTAAGGTCCAAAGAAAAAACCACTTTTGATAAAAAAATAGATCAGAAGATTGATTTGTACCGGGAGCTGGCAAAAACACATCCGGTGGAGTTTGTGGGATACCAGAAACTAAATTTTTCCACCCGGATAATACAGATTTTAAGACAGCAGTCAGGGGATAAATTCATGCCTGTAGATGAACTTAAGCCAGGCCAGGCAGGGGAAGTTCTACTAAAAGCCACTCCTTTTTATGCAGAGAAGGGCGGCCAGATCGGCGACAAGGGCAGGATATTTGCTGAAGGCTCTATGTTTGAAGTAAAGGACACTCAAGTACCGGTTGAAGGTATATATGTGCATAAAGGCAGGGTAAAAGAGGGGACTCTAACTACAGGCGATGAAGTTGAAGCTGAAGTAGATGTAAGTTTCCGGAAAGATATAAGCAAAAACCATACAGCTACTCATTTGCTGCATTGGGCTCTGCGCACGGTATTGGGCCAGGAAGTAAATCAGTCAGGGTCATATGTAGACAGGGATAGATTCAGGTTTGACTTCATAAGCTACCAGACACCCAAAAAAGAAGACCTGGAAAGGATTGAGCTGCTGATTAATGCTAAAATACAGAACAATGACCTGGTAAAAGTGTTTGAGACCACCCAGGATTATGCCAGAGAAATCGGGGCTATAGCCCTGTTTGATGAAAAATATGGAGATTTTGTAAGGGTGGTAGAAATAGATAATTACAGCAGGGAGCTGTGTGGGGGCACCCATGTAAGGCGGACCGGAGAACTGGGATTATTTAAAATAATTTCAGAGGGAAGCATAGGGGCTAATACCCGTCGAATTGAGGCGGTTACTGGATTTCATGCCTTAAATCTTCTAAACAGAAAAGCAGAGCTGACATTAGGAATATCCAGGACTTTAGGGGTAGAGGAAGCAGAGATTATCAATGAGCTTGAAAACTTAAAGAATAATTACGAACAGGCCAAAACTCAGCTAGAAACTTTAAATATTAGGATGGCCCGAGACCAAATATTATCAGAATTTAATTACTCCCCACAGGATAAAAAATTAAAAATTCTATATTATAATTTATCCAACAGTTCCAATGGGCCCGAGCTGGATGCAGACTCGTTAGCTGCAGTGGGAGACCAGATTAAGGATCTTTACCACCAGAAGTCCACAGCAGTTATACTGGGCAATGTGTTTGATAAAAAGCCAGTATTACTAATCCAGGCTACCCATGATCTGGTTAAGGGGGGCCTTCACTGCGGGAAGATTGCCAGAGATGCCGGCAAAATACTGGGAGGAGGCGGAGGCGGAAAGCCAGACTTTGCCCAGTCAGGGGGATCAAAACCGGAAAAGCTTGATGAGGCTATTAATCTTGCCAAAACCAGGATAGAAGAAAAATGAGAATAATGGGTCTGGACATTGGGGATAAAAGAATCGGAGTGGCGGTAAGCGATGAAAATGTAACCATGGCTTTTCCCCATTCAGTAATAGCCAATGACCGCCGGATTGTTGATAGTTTAAAAAAAATTATAAAAGATAAAAATATAAGCAAGATTGTGGCTGGTATCCCCCGGAACCTTAAAGGGGATATAGGCCATCAGGGTAAAAAAGTAGAGGCTTTTATAGAAGAGAACATCAAACCTCTGGGCCTGCCGGTAATAAATTATGATGAAAGATTTACTACAAAAATTTGTGCCAAAGAAATGGGAAAAGGGGGAAAAGATATAGATAAATTCTCGGCCTCCATTATATTAAATGATTACCTATCCCAATATGAGAAATAGATTATTATTAATATTAACTGCAGCTGTATCCATAATTTTGATGGCTGGCTGCTCCATGGATTTAGTCCCTGCAAATGAGGAGATAGAACCTGGCAGGAAAGTGGAAATAGAGATTAAAGAGGGTATGACTTTGAGCCAGATAGCCCAGCTTCTAGAAGAAGAAGGGATTGTGGAAAACGGTTTTGTATTCCGTCTTTATGTGCAGCAGAAGCAAATGGAAACCGCACTGCTTCCCGGCGAATACACCCTGGTTACCGGTTCAGAAATGGAAGAGGTGCTCAAAACCATTACCGCTGGCCCCCAGATAATTACCTATAAATTAATAATACCCGAAGGATTTACGGTTGACCAGATAAAAGAAAGAATCCTGCATCTGCCCTTCATAGGGGAAGGACAGGTTGAACCGACATTAATGGTTGAAAATTATGATTACTCTTTCCTGGATGGGGCAGAAAGTCTGGAAGGTTTTCTTTTCCCTAAAACTTATGAGGTTACTGTCGGTTATAGTGCTAACGACATTGTAAACATGTTGATATCACAATACCAGCGGGAAACCAGTCAGCTTGATTATTCATTTGCACAAAAAAAGGGGTTGACTCCCTACCAGATTCTGATAATTGCTTCACTTATAGAGCGAGAAGCCTATATTGCTGAAGAAAGGGAATTAATCTCCGCAGTTATCCATAACCGTCTGGATATAGGCATGCCTCTGGGAATAGATGCAACTATACGGTATGGCCTGGATAAATGGGATCAGGAATTGACTGTTTCCGATCTGGAGTATGATTCAGAATATAATACCAGGATTTATGCAGGGCTGATTCCAACTCCCATATGTAATCCTGGGATAGAGGCAATTAAGGCAGCATTATCGCCAGCAGATGTCGACTATCTCTATTTTGTGGTAACCGATGAAGAAAAACATACTCATTCATTCTCAAACACCCTTGAAGAGCATGAGCAAAACATCAATAACTCACAATAAACTTTTAAATAAGTATCTGGCTGAAAAAAAGCTCCTGGATGATTACAGGAAAGATGCCGTTAATGAGAAAATGCCGGTGGTAGATAACCAGGTGGCCAGATTTATAGAAGTTTTTTGTATGCTGAAAAAGCCAAAAAACATTTTAGAGATAGGCTGCGGCTGTGGTTATTCTTCATATTTTTTGATAAAGAATTTAGGCCGGGGACAGTACACGGGAATAGACCTGAATAAAGATAGATTATTGAGAGCAAGAGAATTTTTAAACGGTATTTATGGCCAGAAAACTATGCACTTTTGCCATGGTGATGCCCTGCAGATAATCCCAACGCTGGAGGAAAAATTTGACCTGGTATTTATAGATGGGGCCAAATACCAGTATCCGGATTACCTTAAATCGCTTATGGGTAAAGTAGGACGGAGTGGCTTTATATTAGCTGATAATGTTTTTTACGGCGGGCGTGTATTTAGGCCTGCCTGCAGCAGCCATCACCAGAACAGCTTATCCGGGATCTCGGAATATCTGAACCTGGTCAGCAATCGTAATAATTTTAGAACCCGGTTATATGATATTGGCGATGGAATTTCTGTCTCCGAGGTATGGCTATGAACAGTAAAATAAAAAAATTACCTGAATTACTGGTGCCGGCAAATAATTTAAATACGCTGAAATATGCAATTCATTACGGCGCTGATGCAGTTTATGTGGGAGGCAAACAATTTAATTTACGCAGCATCAGGGGAAATTTTACCATAAGCCAATTAGGCCAGGCAGTAAACTATGCTCACCAGAGGAAAGTAAAAGTTTATCTTACTTTAAATTCAATACTTTCAGAGGACCAGATAGGCAAGTTTAAGCATTATATAGAGAAATTAAAAGCAATAGAGGTGGATGCAGTCATAGTTTCCGATATGGGTGTATTTAATCAGATTTGCCGGCTCTGGCCCGGGGTAAATATTAATATAAGCACCCAGGCCAATACTAATAATAGCGAAGCAGTAAATTTTTGGGCCAAGTTGGGGGCAAAGAGAGTAAATATAGCCCGTGAAGTAAGTTTTAAAAATTTAAAAAATATAATAGGTAAAGCAGAATCAGAAATAGAGGTGTTTACCCACGGAGCTCTATGCATCTCTTATTCCGGCAGGTGTATGCTTTCCAAATATATGAGCGGAAGGGATGCTAACCAGGGAAAATGCGCCCATAGCTGTCGGTGGAAATATTACCTTATGGAAGAAGAGAGGCCTAATTTATTTTTCTCTATAATGCAGGATCACACCGGTACCTATATCTATAATTCCCGGGATCTGTGCCTTTTACCCAAATTAAAGGAGCTGGTAAAGGCTGGAGTTGACAGTTTGAAGATAGAGGGGAGAATGAAGACTGAAAATTATGTGGGCCAGGTTACCTGGGTATATAGGAAAGCTCTTGACTATATCAGGGAAAATAGGTTTGGTCCAGAAAAAATCCGGTACCTTATGGGTGAACTGGATAAGGCCTCACATAGAAATTTTACTCTGGGGTTTATGTTTGCAAAAGACAGAAAAGAATTAGAAGACAATGATAATGTAGGGTATATCAAAAAATATAGTTTTATAGGCGTATATCAGGGTTACAGCAAACAGTGGCAAGGACCGGTAATAAGGGTGAAGAACCAGTTTAGACGGAAGCAAATTATAGATATAGTTCAACCATATCAACAGCCAATAGAATTCCAGGCTGATAAAATTATTGATAAAAAAACCGGTCAATCTACGGATGTTGCCAATCCCAATGATGTGGTGGTATTGCCGGAAACAGGTAAAATTGACAAATACTCTCTTTTAAGGGTGAAAATGGTTTAAAGGTTAGATAATTTTATCTATAATAGTCCTATGAATGATAAAATAAATACATTTAAAATAATACTTTCGGGAAGAGTTCAGGGGGTTGGTTTCCGTTATTTTACCGAGTCCAGGGCTAATAAATATAATATAAAAGGGTATGTTAGAAATACTGTAGATAATAAGGTGGAAATTACCTGCCAGGGTGAAGATGAGGAGCTAAAGCAGTTTATAGAGGAAATAAAAAAAGGGCCTGCTTTCTCCGTGGTTACCGATATCAGTATTCAACCCGTAACCAATCCTAAAAATTATTATTCTTTTGAAATAAAGTTTTAACTACTATGATTAATTCAGAAACCAGGTTACTGGCGGTCATTGGCTATCCCTGCCGGCACAGTCTATCACCTATAATACATAATCATTTTATAGCACAGCATAACAGAAACGCAGCCTACGCGGTATTTGAATTTGAGCCTGATCGGCTGGAGGCAGCCTACAGGGGTTTGGTCGCCATGGATTTTATAGGCTTCAATGTCACCATGCCTTACAAGCAATCAATTTATAATCTAGTTGACAGCTGCAGTGATGCTGCTAGAGCAACCGGTGCGGTAAATACAGTAAAGATTATGCCCGGTTTAACCACCAGGGGATTCAATACTGATGTAGAGGGGTTTGTAAGGTGCCTGGATAAGAAGAAATTTAAATGGAGCGGGGCCAAAACTCTGGTTATAGGGGCAGGGGGTGTTGCCAGGAGCAGCATTTACGGCTTGCTCCAAAAACCAATAAAAAAGATTTATGTATACAACCGGAATTTTAGCCATGCAAAAAATATTAGAAACTTATATAAAAATGATGATAGAATAGAGATAATAAAATATTTAAATAATGTAAGTGTAAACAATTTTGACCTTATAGTTAACTGCACCCCCCTGGGGATGGATGTGGATAAGCATATGGTAAATAAGATGCCGGTTCCCGGGGATTGGAGTCTGGAAGGAAAATATATAGTGGAAATGGTTTACAAGCCAACCGATACTCTGCTGGCAAAAAAATCTAAAAGAGAAGGGGCTGTTTTGATAAACGGGGTAGAAATGCTCATTAGCCAGGCAGCTTATTCTTTCAAAATATGGTTTGATTTAGAAGATATACCGGATACAGAAAATATAAGCCAGAAAATTGAAAATACTATACTGAAACGGGGGCTATAATGGACTTAAATGAGATATTAAAAAATGCAGCTTTAAAAAATGCTTCTGATGTACATATCACTGCTTACTTACCCCCCATGCTCAGGATTAATGGCAATCTGGCAAGATCTGAAGGGTATCCGGATCTTAAACCAGACCAGATAAAAGATTTGCTGTTGGAGGTTTTAGACGATAATCAAAAGGATCATTTATTTAAAGAAAAAGAACTTGATTTTTCCCATTCGCTTTCAGGCATTGGCAGATTCAGGGTAAATTACTTCTTTCAGAGGGGCAGCCTGGCTGGAGCTTTCAGGGTTATTAGTTCAGATATACTGAGTATTGAAAATCTTCATCTTCCTCAGCAAATTAAAGAGTTTGCCACTTACCCCCGGGGGCTGGTTTTGGTAACCGGACCTACCGGAAGTGGAAAATCAACAACCCTGGCTTCAATTATAAACCTGATAAATGAGAGCAGAGTTGAAAACATAATAACCATTGAGGATCCTATAGAATATCTGCACCGTCATAAAAAAAGCATCATATCCCAGAGAGAAGTAGGTTTTGATACCAAATCCTTTGCCAGGGCGCTCAAGTATGTGTTAAGAGAAGACCCGGATATAATACTGGTAGGGGAGATGAGGGACCTGGAAACTATTTCCAGTGCGTTAACTGCGGCTGAAACGGGGCATCTGGTTTTTTCTACACTGCATACCCAGGATGCAGCCCAGACATTGGACAGAATCGTAGATATATTTCCTCCACATCAACAGCAGCAGGTCAGGGTACAGCTGGCTGGAACTCTGAAAGCAGTAATGGTTCAGCAGCTTTTGCCTACAGTTGATAACCAGGGAAGAGTACCGGCAGTTGAGCTTATGTTCAGCACCACAGCAATCAGAAACTTAATCCGGGAGATGAAGACCCACCAGATATATTCTTCCATTCAGGCTGGCGGAAGAAGGGGAATGATTACCATGGATATGTCCCTGGCCAATCTGTACCGGCAGGGAAAAATATCCCGGGAGATTGCTCTGGAAAAATGTCATAACCGGGAAGATATGGAAAGGATGCTGGGTTAGTTATGGCCATATATAACTTTAAAGCCAAGACCAGCCAGGGAGAATTAATTGAGGATTCTATGGAATCTCCCAGCCAGGATGTTGTTCTTTCCAAATTAAGGGATATGAACTATTTTGTGATTGAGGTAAGGGAAGCCAAAAAAACTGCAAAAAGCATAAATTTTGATATAAGCTTTTTAAATCGTATAAAATTAAGGGACATAGGTGTATTTACCCGTCAATTTTCTACCTTAATCTCTTCAGGAATGTCTTTGATAGAATCGCTGGAGGTACTAAGACAGCAGGCTGATAACAAGAAATTTTCAGAAATAATCCTGGGTGTAAGAAGGAGCATAGAATCAGGGCTGACTCTTTCTGAATCTATGGCCAGGTATCCTAAAGTTTTTTCAAAACTGTATATAAGCATGATAAGTGCTGGAGAATCTGCCGGAGTACTGGACCAGACTCTGGATAAACTTGCCAATTTTTTAGAAAAAGAAGAAAACATCAGGCTCCAGATTAAAAATAAGACTGCTTATCCCAAATTTGTACTGGGTTTTGCGGTAATTATAATGGTTGCCATTGTGATTTTTATAGTACCAACCTTTCAGGGTATATATGATGAATTGGGGGCAGATTTACCATTGCTTACCAAGGCAATTATAGCTATTGGAGATCAGTTTAAGAAGTTTTATACCTATATAATTATAATTGTACTGGTTGTTGGGGGCCGCCTGGCCTTTAAAAAGTTTATAGAAAGCCCCCGGGGTAGATATATTTTTGATAATTTTAAAATAAGCATGCCCAAGATAGGGGAAATCATAAAAAAAATTGCCCTGGCCAGGTTCACCAGGATCTTAGGCACCCTTATATCTGCCGGTGTGCCCATACTGAGATCGCTGGATATAATTAAAGGGGTATCAGATAATGCCATAATAGACAATGCTCTAGAGGATATCAAGAATAATATCAGTGAAGGGGAGAGCATATCTATTCCCATGTCCAAATACAAGGTATTTACGCCAATGATGGTTCAGATGGTTGCGGTAGGGGAGCGCTCAGGTTCCCTGGACAGCATCCTGAACAAAGTAGCGGATTTCTATGATGAAGAAGTATCTAACTCCATAGATACTATAATAACTGTTTTAGAACCCATATTGCTGCTGGTAGTGGCAGTCATGGTAGCTATAATAGTCCTCTCCTTATACCTTCCTTTATTTAATGTTTATCAGTATATCAGCTAAAATTTGTAAATAATAA